>NZ_JBFAMR010000010.1:0-169261 GCF_040656595.1 Actinoplanes sp. NPDC049802 | reverse complement strand
TGGTCGATTGCTTGTCTTACCGGGAGCCTCACCTGGCCTCGCAACCCACCCCTGGACGCGCCGTCAGCTGCGCGAACTCAGTTGAAAAACGCTCATCGATCTGGAGCCGGGCGGAGCCGACCACCTGGACGACCTCGGACCGCCGCATCACTCCGTCGATCGAAGTCCCGGTCCACAGATCGATCGCCGGATGAAGAAGTTCGGCCGGTAGATCAGCTGTCAGGTCTGCCGTGTTAACATCCGGCTCCGACGAGGATCGATATGTATGGGTTCGGGGTCCCATGACCGAGGGTGAACTGTCGCGCGTGGTGCGAACGAACGCGGGCCTGTGCGCGATGTGGCAGCCGGAATCCTTCGACTTCGCGGAATTCGAGGACTGGGAGGATTGGGTCACCGACCACAGCAATGTGGCCGACGCCATCCGAAACGGATTGCTCGTACCACTGAATGTCGGCGGCGACGGCGTCTGGCAGATCCTTGTGCGCTGGGGTGAAAACCCCCGGCTGGCGGAGAGTGAGCAGCGCGTTCTTCTGGTCTCGTCCGAGCCGTACCTTGTTGTCTCGAAGGGAAGGCTCGAGCTGGGCGGACTGGAGGACGTCGGTGAGACATCGCCGAAGGACAATGTGATTCCCGTCGGCGAGGGCCGTTTTCAGGTGGAGGCCCACCTCATCGATTGGAAGGCCGACCCCGGTTCCGTTGATCCGTCCGGGAAGCCGGCCGCCGCTGCGTTACCCGACTTCGTGGTCCTCATCCGTCCTGACGCGGGTGGCCCGTACCGGACCGAGATCTCGAGCTTCGGGCGACCGGCGGGGTGATCCGGCCCCGGTGCGTTCGAAGGGGTGAAGCCCTCAAGGCGGATCCGGCGGGCTGAGGCCGGCGCGGGCGAACGTCACGTCCGGCCCACCATCGCATTTCGCCGGACAGAGCCCGGGCCTCGGCGATGATGTCGATCATGGTCGGAGCGCGCTGGTGAGTGAGGGCCTGGCTCGATCGCGCGCAACCTGCTGGAATTGTGGGGTCGGCGTCGGGACTGGTCCCTGAGGAGTGTCAGTGTGGAAGGCCCACCGGGGTTCGAGCGGCTACGTGAGAAGTACGGGGAGCTGTTTGATCCTGGCGTCTCGGCGGCCGGGTGCTGGATTGAGGTCGATCCCGCCAAGCCACCCACCATCCCGATCCTGGTCGCACAGGTGGTCTCCAAGTTGGAGGAGTCGAGGGCGGCTTCGATTGAGGTTCGGGTGGCCGGGACGGCGCTAGGCGTCGTCACTCGCGCGAGCCTCGAAGACCTCGAAGGCACGGCCGCGGGCGAGGCCGTACCGGTGAGCAGCGGTGACCGGGCCACGTTGGCCGGCGAGTCCAGTCAGTTCCGGGCGTTGCGGTACGCCTGCCCTGAGTCCGGTTGCGGCAAGGAGAAGTTCCGGTCCTTCCATGACGCGCGATTCTTGCCATCGTGTGGGACCGACGGTCACCGGCTGATGGAGTTGTGTGAATGAATCTCGGTTCACTGAGCAGGCCGCTTGACGGGCTGCGGTCCGGGCGTTTCCTGATCGTCGGGTACCTGCCGGCGATGGCGGCATCGATCTTCGTGTTGGTACTCGTGTGGGCGGGGGCGCCCCTCTGGTTGCGGCACGGCGATCACCTTTCCTTCACCTCCGCCTGGAAGGTCGCGCGAGATCTCGGTGTGGGCGAGATCCTCCTGCTCTCCTTGCTGGTCACTCTGTTCGCGGCGGTGATGGCGCCACTGCAGGCGGCGATGATGGGGGTTCTCGCTGGTGGTTGGCCGGTCGCCTTGGGATCGGGGGTGGGCCGCTGGTGGCAACTCAAACGCAGGAAGTGGCTGGCTGCGAAGTCGGAGCTGCCGGACGAGCGGGACAAGCTCACTGATGAGTTGGTGCAGACGGCGGGACGATACGGGGCCCGGCTGCGCCGGCGTTATCCGTTACCGGACCATCTGGTACGGGCGACGGCACTGGGCAATGCATTGGCGGCGATGGAGGACACCGCTGGGCGTGATTACGGGCTGGACGCCGTGGTCGCCTGGCCGCGGCTCTACCCGCTGCTGAGCGACAAGACCCGGGCGGTCGTCGACGACCGGCGTGACGTGCTGGACGGCGCGGGGCGGATGACTGTCACCGCTGCTGTCACCACGGCGGCTTTCCTGGTGCTGCTCTGGGATGCGGGCTGGTGGCAGTTGCTGACCTTCGCCCCGGCAGTGCTCGCGGCGGTGTCCTACACGGGGGCGGTCGCGGCAGCTGTCGCGTACGGAGAGGCGGTTGGTTCGGCTTTCGATCTTCACCGCTTCGATCTGCTCAAGACGTTGAAGCTGCGTCTGCCGAAGAGCCCGGAGGCCGAGCGGCTGCTGAACGAGGCCTTGTGCGCGATGTGGCGGCAGGGTGTTCCGATGAAACAGAACTACGAACAAGACAAGGCGGCGGCATGACGGCCACCAGTGTTCCGATTCTTCCGTACACCATGGTGGTTGGGCAGGATGAGCTGAAACGGGCGCTGGAGATCGCGTATGTGGCGCCGGAGGTCAAGGGCGTGCTGGCCACCGGCCACCGAGGTACGGCCAAGTCGACGACCGTGCGGGCGTTCGCCAAGATGGTGCTCAAAGACCTGCCGGTGACCCTGCCGATCGGTGCCACCGACGACCGGATACTCGGCGGCTGGAACGTCGAGGAACTTCTGCGTGGCGACCACAGCACCCGGGACGGGCTTCTCCTCCAGGCACACAAGGAGGGTGGTGGGCTGCTGTACATCGATGAGGTCAACCTGCTCGACGACTACCTTGTCAACATCATCCTGGACGCTGCTGCGGGCGAGGTGCTGCCGATCGAGCGGGAAGGCATCGATGAACAGAACGTCCAGGTCAAGTTCACGCTCATCGGCACGATGAATCCGGAGGAGGGCAATCTGCGACCGCAACTACTCGACCGGTTCGGGCTGGTCGCGACGATCACCGAGGACCAGCGTCCAGACACACGTCTGCAGATTCTGCGCAACGTCCTGGCCTTTGACGCCGAGCAGCAGGGCAGCCCATCGGCCGAGATCCAGGCGGCCAGGAAAGCCGACGACGCACTCGGCGAGAAGCTGAAGGCCGCACGGGAGACGGCCAAGACCCTGTCGTGTTCGGACGACATCCTGAAGCTTTGCGCGACGATCAGCTGGACCTTCCGCGCAGCCGGCCATCGCGGCGAACTCTCCATCGCCAACGCGGCCCGTGCGGTCGCGGCGATCGACGGCGACACCGAGGTACGGCCTCCGCACGTTGCCGAGGTCACACCGATGGCATTGGTGCACCGGCGGGCGCCCGCGGACACCGGCGGGATCCTGCCGTGGACCCCCGACGACGCCGGGAAACTCGCCACGCTCATCACTGCGACCTAGGTACGGTGGTCATGTCGATGGCACCGGACGCCGCACGGCGCATCACGGCATTGCTGCGGTGTGTCGCAATCGACCACCGAATCGGTCCACTGCTCGTTCTCAACGCGCCACCGGGCCTGCTCACCGAGATGGCACGCAGCCTCACCATGCTGATGTCCGTGATCCACGCCGCGAAACCGGAGACGGTCATCGCCGGTTCCTGGCTGAGTGAGGACGATCTGTGGGCCCGGCTGCGTTTCTCCGGCGGACGATTCCGGATGGCACCCGGCATCCTGATCGAGTCGGGCACTCCACCGATCGTCATGGTGCCCGACCTTGCCCGGACCGGGACCGCAGTCATCCGAGCCGCGGTCACCGTGCTCGGGGCCGACATCGCCACCGCCGAACGACATGGTCGTAGCGATGCCTGGCAGCCACGTGCCCGCTGGCTTGCCGCAGCCGACCGGGACACCCTGTCCGGTCTGTCACCGCATCTGCTGGATCGGTTCCCGGTCCGGGTCGACGCCGCCGACGTTCCATCGGGTGATTTGGCCGTACCGCCGATCGGGCATCTGACCGCGGATTGGCCGGAGATCACCGAGGACGCGATGGCCGAAGCGCTGCGGACGGCTGGGTCCGGCATGCGGCTGACCCTGGCTCTCGCGAGGACGGCACGCTCGCTGGCCCGGCTGTCGTCCGCTTTCACGACAACGGCCGTCCACGTCCGCCAAGCCGCGGAGATCCTGGGCCTGATTACTGCCGTTCCGGAACCTGAGGCCGAACCGGCCGAGTTCGGCGACGACACAGTCGACTCGGCATCGACCGAGGTACCCGCCGCACCCGTATCAGCCAGGGCACCCACGACGCGCACCTTCGTCGAGGCTGGGGAACCCGATGAGCCCGTCGCCGTCGAGGCCGCTGCCGTGGTCGGGCTCTACCCGGAGATCGGCCCAGAAGCGCTGCCCGAGATCACCCCTCTACGTAACCCGTGGGCGACGACGACGCTGCGACGCGAGTTACGCGGCGCCAGAACCGGGACTGAGCGAACCCGTACCCACTTCGATCTTGCCCCGGTGCCGACTCTCCTGGAAGCGGCCAAGCACCGGCGGGGACGGACCCCTGGCGGCCCTCTGGAGATCCGGCCCGAGGACTGGCGTCGCTACCGGCACGGGTGGACGCCGGGAAAGCTCCTGGTCCTGGTACTGGATCACACGTGCCGTCGCGGGTGGGACTGGATTCCCACGCTCGCGCCCTACCTCCAGTGGGCCTACACCGAACGGGCCGCGGTAAGCGTCATCGACCTCGGCCACGAGGCGGCCGCCGACGGGCTGCGGGCGGAACGATACCGGGCAGCCAGCGTGCGTGATCCCCGCATTCTGCGATCGCTGCGACACACGCCCGGCCGCGCCACCCCGCTGGCCTCCGGAATCGAGATCGCTGTCCAGGAGCTGCTACGGCACCTGCGACGCAGCCGCGTACACACCGACCGGGCCTGGCTGGTCGTGGCCACCGACGGGCGCGGCAACGTCCCGCTCTCCGCCAGCGCACGCGGGACGGTCGTGCCCCCGGTCGGGCGACAAGGAATCGACGATGCCCTCTCCGCTGCAGCAACAGTCCGGCCCCTGAGGGGACTGCGGTCCGTCGTGGCCGCGCCCGAGATCGGCACATACGCGACGCTGCCCTTCGAGCTGGCCGACGCGCTCGGCGGCACGGTGATCGCCACCTCGGAGACTCGATGAACACGCAGGGAATGGCCGGCATCGTGAAGGGCGATCGCTCCCGGGAGCCGATACCGACCGCGGCCACCCGCCCGGCCCAGGTCAAGGTTGAGGTGGAGGATCTGCGCTCCCCCGACAGCGAAGCGCTCGACTCGTTGTCGGCTCCGGTGCGGGCTTGCGCCCCGGCCGGGGCGGTGCTGTTGCGGGTGACTCGACAATCGTACGAGGGAGAGGAGTGCTTCCATCTGGAACTCCAAGACGACACCGCGTTACGGGCCACCGTCACCCCGCAGGACCTCCGCAATCAGCGCCGCCCTCAGCTCGACCTGGCCGGCATCGCAACGGCCGGCACCTGGCAGCAAGGTTTGAACGCGCTACGCAGTTGGTCAGACACCAAGATCACTCTGAGGCAGTGGTTGACCGCGCTCCGGCGGCAGCACGGCCGCAATCTGCGCCTGGTGGTGTGGGACGAGACCGACTTCCAGATTCCCTGGGAGCTCTTCTTCCACGAAACCGACGACCCGGACGACCACGGGTGGCTCGGCGCCGACGTCGAGCTGATCCGGTGGACCAATGTCTATTCCGAGACGCCGATCGACTGGTCGACGGGCGGTGCAAGCATCTGCAAGGGCCCGGTCCTGAGCTATATCGACAAGGATTTCAAGAACCTCGATGACAGATTCAAGGCGCTCCCGCACGACAAGGCCGACACCATGTCGGAGCTGCTGAGCAAGCTCAACGCCAAGGATCGACGGTTCGGGCTCGTGCATTTCTGGGGGCACGGAACAGCCGCCGCCGATGGCGCACAGGCCACACTGGGCGGGCTCTCCATGGACCTACTCGGCCGGCATCGGATGCACGCGCTGCGCGCGGCCGACACGCTGGTTCTGCTCAACGCCTGCAGCAGCGCGCTGCTGATGAACGACGACCGGTTCCGCGAGCGGGCGACGCGGACATTCGCCGAGATCTTTCTGCGACGCGGCGCCCGTGGTGTCATCGCTACCGCAGGTGAGGTCGGCAAACCCGACTCTCTCGAGTTCCTCGATCGCCTGCTGGCCGCCGCGCGGGACCAGGCGGTCAGCGTGTCGGCCTTGCTACGCGACTATCGGGCCACGCTCGCCAGAGAACTACCGGACGATCTGTCGACCGCCGACCCCATCCTGCTCAAGGCGTTCATTTACGGCTGCATGTATCACTACATCGGCCGACTTGACACCGCACTGTACATGTCGCCCCAGGGTGGTACATCGTGACCGTGGAGACCATGGCGCTGCAACCGCTGGTCGGCTGGCCGCGCCAGGTGGCGAACGGTGGCCGCTACCTGGTCACCGTCGATCTACGGCCGGGAGATCTTCAAGCCGATTGGCCGTATCCGGAGGAGGAGTACCCGGTCGGGTTGATGCTGACCGGCCGGACCGGCCTGACAGTGGAGAGCCTGGGTCAAACCAGCCTGGTGTTACATCGCTTCGGCGGAACCTATGGCCCGGCCCGATTCGTGGTAGTCGTCGACGACCACATTCTCGACGGTGCCGAGACCTCACTATGGCTGACCCTGATCAGCTCGGGCGGCATCCCGTTCCACACCACCGAACTGCCGGTCACGGTCAACAGTGACACGCCTGCCCCCGCGGTGCTGCACCGGGTTGCCGGAAGCAGGCCGTCGCCGCTGCCAGGTGCCCTTCGGGAGCGATATCTGAGACGGTTGCGGGAACGCTACCGGCGGGTCGACCTTGAAGTCCTCCTCCCGGCGGCAGATTCGCATCCGCATCCGGTGATTCCGCTGGAGTGGATATTCGTGCCACAGCATGTGCGTCCGGATCCGCCTCCGGCCGAGGTGCCCCGGGAGGTGTGGCAACGGCTGGTCGAGGCCGGACCGGATGGTGACGCGTATCTGCCTGGCCAGCTCGACCGCGACCAGTTGGAGGCGATGCGCCGCACCTACGAAGAGCGCCCCCGCAGGCCGGTTTTGGAGGTGCTCGCGGAGCCGGCCAACCGCAGGGTGGTACTGCTGGGGGATCCGGGCGCGGGTAAGTCGACGTTGGTCCGGTATCTGATGCTGGCTCTGGCAGGCAGCGGCAGCGCACAGACGGGAGCGGACGATTCTGGGGAGCCAGTCGTCGGACCGGTTCGGCTGCCAGCGGGGCTGGCCGGCTGTCTACCGCTGATGGTGGAGTTACGCACCTATGCCGATCCAGGACGGCGGGCCGGACGTGACGCGTCATACCTCGGCATGATCGATCATCGGTACACCACCGAGGCATTGGGCCTGCCGCGATCAGCACTGGAGCCGTACCTGGACTCGGGCGGTGCGGCCGTGGTGTTCTTCGACGGGTTGGACGAGGTGTTCGATCCCCGGTTGCGGGAGCAGGCCACCGCTCAGATCGCAGAGTTCGCCGCCCGCTACCCCCAGACCCGGGTCGTGGTGACCTCCCGGGCGATCGGTTACCGGCCCCAACTGCTGGACGCCGCGGGGTTCGGGCATTGGACGCTGCAGGATCTCGACGACAGTCAAATCCGAGACTTCATCACCCTTTGGTGCGCCCAGCCATTCTCGGACGACCCGGTCCAGGCGGCGCGGCTGCGAGATCGGCTGCTGGTCGCCGTCAACGTGTCGGCCTCGGTGCGTGAGCTGGCCGCTAACCCGATGCTCCTGACGATCCTGGCGATCATCGGTCGACGCGGGGAGCTTCCCCGCGAGCGGCGCAGAGTGTACGAACAGGCGGTCACCGTGCTGGTCGAGCATTGGGACGTCAACCGGCATCTGCGCGACGAGCGGATTACCGTCGACCTGCTCGACCACCAGGACAAGCTCGAGCTGCTGCAACTGGTAGCCCGGCAAATGCAGGACGCCCCGGCGGGGCTGGCCGGAAACCACGTACCCGGCCTCGACCTGATCGAATGGTTCCGAAACCATCTGGAGGAACGGTTCGGATTGCCGGCCGAGCGGTCCATCCCCGCAGCGCGGGCGATGCTCGCCCAGTTCCGGGAACGCAACTTCATCCTGGCCCGATTCGGACCCGAGGTGTACGGGTTCGTCCACCGAGCGTTCCTGGAATACCTGGCCGCCGCCGATCTCCACCGCCGCCTGATCAACTACGAGATCACCACCGAACAGGTGCTGGCCGTCTACGACCGGCACTGGCAAGATCCGGCCTGGACCGAGGTGTTGCTGCTGCTCGCAGGCATGGTCCCTGACCGGATCGCAACCCAGGCCATCATCCGGCTACTGGATGCCGACCCCCAATGGCAGGTCCGTGACCGGCTTCCCCGGCATCTGCTGCTGGCTCTGCAGGCCACCACCGAGATCCGCAAGACTGCGGCGCTAGCCCCCCACGCGCCCGCCCTGACCCAGGCCCTGACCAGCCTGCTCGACGAAGCCGCCGTCCGCGAGAACCGCCACGACTGGACATTCGCCCAGGCCATCGAACAACTGGCCCCACACCTGACCCAGCTGTTCAGCCGCGCCTGGCCCGCAGCAGACCTCTACCAGCACTGGTACCAGGAAGCCCGCCACCGGCTGACCGGTCGCGTTCGGTACACCGTGGCCCGAACCGCCGCGGCAATCCACATGAACCTCATCGGGCAAGACCTCAATGCCCTCCGCGCCGCCGCCGACGACACCATATGGGTGACCCGGGAGGCTGCGGTACAGGCGATTGCGGCTGGCTGGGCCAGTGATCCGAGCACCCTGCCCTGGCTACGTGATCGGGCCACCACCGACGCCAGCGGAGAGGTGCGGCAGGCAGCGGTACAGGCGATTGCGGCTGGCTGGGCCAGTGATCCGAGCACCCTGCCCTGGCTACGTGATCGGGCCACCACCGACGACGACGGAGATGTACGGCAGGCGGCGGTGACAGCGATCGCAACCGGCTGGGCCGACGACCCGGCCACCCTGCCCTGGCTACGTGAACGGGCCACCACCGACGCCAGCGGAGAGGTGCGGCAGGCAGCGGAGGCGGCGATCGCACGGTCGGGGGCGTGAGAGGGCGGTTAAGAAATCGGCCGTTCACGTTTGTGGCCGCCGGCGCGCCGACCATGAAGGTCCGTGAGCACGGCCGCGTCGTCAACGCGGTCGCGCTCGTCGCGGCCGGCGTGAACGCCGACAGGTCCGACAACGCCCGCGCCCTGGTGGCCGCCGGGCGGACCCCGAGCGGCCGATGATGGCCGGATGGTCGGCGGCGCGGCTGAGCCGTGCCGGGGCGACGCCTGACCTGTTCGACGCTGACGGAGGCAGGAGGTCGCCGCCGTCGCGGACACATGCTGGTTCATCGGTGCGCTCGCCGACGTCGACGGCAAGGGCATGAGCCGGTGCTGTGTGGGTGACATCGACGCCGCCGACGCTGGACGCCACGGTGGTCGAGGAGGACATCGACATCGAGGGCATGTGGAACGCCACCGACGACGGGTCAATCCGCACCGTGGGCGTCACCGACGTGTCCGGAGGCTGCATCGTCAGCCAGCACCGCATCACCTGGGACTGCTTGTGGGCGGTTCACCGGTAATCGATGGTGCGAAGTCATCGGTGTCAGCCAGGATGAACCCACCAGTCGTCGTGCGGGGTGGGGCCGCGCCGGAAAGGCGGAGTGCTTGATGAGCGAAGCGTTCTACTCGCACGCGCGGCTGTACGACCTGATGTTCCCGGGCGGCGGACCCGCGGTCGACTTCTACCGGGCTGACGCCGATCTGCACGGCGGAACCGTATTGGAGCTCGGGTGCGGCACCGGGCAGAAGCTGATCCCCATCGCGGCCGACGGACGTTCATGTTTCGGCCTGGATTCCTCGTCGGACATGCTGGCTGAGGCTCAGCGTAAGGCGGACGAGCGCGGTGTAGAGGTGGAATGGACGCAGGGCGACATGCGGTCCTTCGATCTGGGCCGCACCTTCGACTTCGTGTTCATTACGGCCAACTCCCTGCTGCATCTGCATGAGGCTGAGGATCTTGTGAGCTGCTTCCGGTCGGTTCGAAGACACCTGGCACCCGGAGCACCGTTCGTCTTCGATGTGTTCAATCCGAGCGTGCGTGTCCTTGCCGGAGCCGATGGCGTGCGACGGACCCGGGAATCGTTGGCGTTCATGGATCCCGACCGTGGCAACGTCAGTGTCGATGTCGCCGAGATCTACGATGCGCCTGCGCAAGTTACCCGCGGAACGTGGTTCCTCTCGACCGACTCCGAGCCTGACTTCGTAGTCGCACCGCTCGAAATCAGGAGCATCTTCCCGCAGGAGCTGCCGCTGCTCATCACGCTCGCCGGCCTTCGGCTCGTCGAGCGCTTCGGTGATTGGAGGCGTCAACCATTTGCTGTCGATTCGCCGCTTCAACTCTGCGTCTGCCGGTGAAAGCATCAGCTCACCGGCAATCCGGACGCAGGCGCGGTCTCGGCAAACGTCGCCCTACGTAGTCGATGACTCTATGTGCTGACGTCGGCTCGGCCGTCACCCGGCGGCTGAGCTCGGGGATGCCTGATATGCTCGTACGCCGACGCCTCTCATTCATGATCGTTCTTAGTTCCAGAGAAGGCCCGGGTTCCTAACTGCTCGGCGGAATGAAGGTGGGTTGATCGATCACCCACAACCAGGTTCCATCATCTTGCTGGCGCGCGACCTCAACGGTCACGGTTCCGTCGGGTAGCCGGGTCGATGTGAGAGCCAGCCTGCCGGCACGCAGGGGCGGACGATGGCTACCTGGTTCGAAAGATGGCCGCCCCTCCAGCAAGCGTTGGAAGGTTCCGCGAATCTCCTCCGATCCGCTCGCGACCCCACCATCGGGCAGGGCCAGGACCGCATCCGATTCGTAGAGGGCAACAAGCCCTTCGACATCGCCGGTATTGAGCCGAGCGACGATAAGACGACTGAGATCTTCGGGGCTGGCTGCGCGTTCCACACCGGAATCCATGTCGCCGATCCTGCCAGGAAGGTACGACAAAGGAGACGTACTTACCCGACGGTCGCTGACGCGGACGCCGGTTTCGTAGGTGTCGGTGTCCAGTTGCGCGTGTACGCGTAGCCCGGCGCGGGTGGTGGTCGCGGCGATCGATTGCACGATGACTTCGTGGCTGGTCAGCGGTCTGCCTTGCCAGTTCATGGTGATGTGGGAGAACAGCCGGTGCTCGACCTTGTTCCATTTCGAGGTGCCGGGCGGGAAGTGACACACGGTGATCTTCAGGCCGGTCTGTACGGCCAGGTCAGCGAGTTCGGCTTTCCATTCCAGGCCCGGGTGCGGTAGCCGTTGGCGCCGCCGGCGTCGGCGGTGATCAGCAGTCGGCGGGCGGCCGGGCCGGGCGCGCGGGTATGCGCCCGGCCCGGTCTACTTGCCGATTCTGAAGGTCCAGGTAAAGGTTTCCTTCTGGGTGGTGATCGAGGCCTGGTAGCTCGCGCCCGCCTTCAGTGGCCGCTTGGGGATCAGCACGACCGCCTCGTGGGCTTCCAAGCCGAGGCGTACAGCCGTTGCATTGTCACCGTTTCCCTTGACCCGGTCGGTACTCAGCACACACACCGTCACCGGTGTTCTGCCGTTCTCCAGAAGGCGCGCCTTGCGCACCCTGGCCGGGTAGCCGACCACCGGAGCACCCATGAACGGCACCCCGAACGACGCCCACACCGGCAAGCCACTGGTGCGGTCGCTGTAGCCGGCACCGCACAGCGGGAACGGATTCGGCTGTTCCCGCCGGGCACCCCGGTAGGCCGCGGGCACCGTGCTGCCCGCTCCGGGCCACGGCGTGACCGCCCGCCGGTACCCGTCACGGACCGCCCGATCGGCCTGGAAGACACCGCCGGCCGAGAAGCCCTTCACCTTCGTGACAGCCACGCCGACCCCGCGCAGCGGCGCCGCCATCAGCGAGACCGAGTGCAACGGTGCCGCTGCGAGGCCACGAACGATCTCGGTGGACGTGATGGAACCCGTGCCGCCGCTCAACAGCGATGACCGGGCGATTCTGTCGCCGTCGGGCGAATAGCCGGGAGTTCCCTTCGTCTCGCAGTGGCACAACGTCCGATTCCGGGCCATCCACTTCGCGTGCTTCATCATGTTCGCGTTGTAGGAGGAGGTCCAGTAGACCGGCCGCACCCCCGACTTCACCCGCATGGCGTTGAGGACCTTGATCGGTACGGGCGCCGCGCCGGAGACCTTGAGCGTGACGGTGTTGCTGGTGGCGGACAGAATGTTCGCGTCGTCGATGGCCTTGCTCACGGCCCGGAACTGCCAGGAACCGGTGCCGCCGGCGTGCAGCGGCACCGACATCCGCGGATCACCGAACTCGGTGTACAGGTTCGTCCAGGCCTCGGCGCCGGCCTTCCGGCGTTGCAGCACGACCGAGGCGTCGAGCGTCTCGGTCACGGCGACGCGGACACCCTCGAAGACCTTCGCGGTCCGGGCCGGCGCCGCCAGTCTCAGCACCGGGGCCAGCTGGAGCACGGTGTCGGCACGCGCGTCGTCCGTGTACGCCGAGATCGTGCCCGGTTCGGTGGCGACGAAGGTGCCGGTCGCGATGCCGTCCGCGGTGGTGGTGGCGGCGACGATGGCGTTGTCGGGCAGGTGGACGGTCACTTCCGCGCCGACGACCGGAGCCTGCGCCTCGTCCCGGGCGGTGGCCGTCCAGCGGATCGTCTCGCCGGTCACCGACCGTGCCGCGTCCAGGGTGATCCCCAGGCTGGCGACCTCAGCGGCCGCCAGCGCGGGCAGCGGGGGAACAGCCCCGCTCAGCGCCAACACGGCCGACGCCACGCCGGCCGTTCTCTGCAACGGTCTCCTCATACGCTCTCCAGATCGAGTCGCCGACGTTCCGGGCACCATCGGCCGCACCGGCGTCGACATAAGGCGTCTCGAGCCGCGTCCATCGCACGATGGCCATCCAACGACTTTGCAGGCCCTCCCACGGAGCGGCTCATCGACGTTGCTCGACGCCCTGCCGAACTGCAGCCAGCAGTAGTTCGACGTCTACCGCAGCGACACGATGCAGTTCGGCACGAGGGTCTGTGACCCGGCCGGCCCGAGGGGAAGGGTGTTCTTCAACGTCCTCGTCACTTTCGCCGAGTTCGAGGTCGACCTGCTACGGATGCGGATCCGCGAGGGCATGGCGATCGCCGAGGCCAAGGGAAAGCTCGAGGGCTGCATGCCGAAACTGTCCGCGCTCTGGCAGGCAATCCTGCGCAACGTGTACGCCGCCGGCGAGCACGCCATCCACCGAACTGACCGAGGTGTTCGAGATATCACGGTCGCCGGTCTGACACCCCGGCCGCCCCGCAGACTCCGCCGCCCTCATGCGCCGACTCAACGCCCTCGGCATCTACGCCCGCATCAACCGCGACGAAATGGGCGCACGAAGCCAACGGCAACTGGGCCACCTACGCCGCCGACCGCAGTCGATGAAAGCCTGCAACGGACGGAGAACGGTGTTGGTAGCGTGGCCCGGTCCAGGAGGTCGAGCATGATCAACCTTATGGTGCTGCGTCCCGCTGCCCGTAACCCACGGATCTTGGCCGCGGCATTCGCGCTCGGCCTGCTCGCTGCTGGTGGAGATCGACCAGGTCGGGGTGCGCTGCGTACGCCGCACGCCGGTCCGCTCGGCGAGCGGCGTCGTCGTCGCCGGCGAAAGAGTGGCGTTCATCGCCGGCCAGGGGAACGGTCCGAATGCGGCCGGCCGATACCTGGTGACCTTCGCCCACACCGAGGACGGGCCGGTGGAAGCCACCGCGACGGCGGGCCTCGTCCTGCCCGGCGGTCGACGGCCGAGTGCCTGGGCGCGGCGGATGGTGTGTCGCGACGGCAAAGCGTGGATGTAGTTCGGCGATGATCCAACCTGGTATGTCCTTGCACTCCTCGTTCGGGGCTCAACGCTCAACGCTCGGTGACGGCCGACCAGACGGTCGACTTCGTCGCGACTGACGGTGATCTCAGTCGTGGAACGTTCGCCATAGCGTCAGGCAGAAGGTCTCGAGGGACGGGGCATACTTCAGAGTCCTTGATAGCGAGCAATGGCCACGAAGAGCTGCCTGGGCCCGCGGGATCGACGCGTCTTGTTCGAGTATCGCCCCGAACGGCATGGATCCGCGGCAACGTCGGCCGCAGCCGAATCTTCGAGGAAAAGCCGGCCTGAAATCGTTATGCGGGGCGGTGCCGAGAAGTCGGTCGAGGGTGCCGGTGAAAGCCGTGCCCCTGATAATTCCGAGCACTGTTGTTTCCGGAGAGTTACCGTGTCAGCATGTATTTTAATTAAGTTCGGTCAATCTGAATTCGGCTTTCTTGCTTACCGTATCCAGCCGGTCGGCGTATGCGATGCCCGGCGGCCGGGCGTGAGCCGAGAGGGGAAGCTCTTGTGGGGTCGAGGTCCTGGCTGCGGGCTCGCGCCTTCCGACACGAAGACCGCTCGAGGGCCGGGCCCATCGCCGTCCGGCGCGGTGGGGGCCGGTTTCACCCGCTGTTCAGCGGTTGAGGCGGGCGGGCTCACCGGAACCGCTGCGCCGGACGAGCCAGGCCTCGGTGATGTGGGTGAACATCGCCTCGGCCGCACCCTGCGGGTCATGGGCGGCGATGCGTTCGTAGATGCGCCGGTGCCCGCGATTGGACGCCACGCACAGGGACCGTTCGGTGCGGCCCATGTACCGGGCCGTATTGACGACCTGACTCTCCAGCGCCCGCACGACGCTGCGTGCGACGCGATTGCCGGAAGCTTGCATGATCGTGTCGTGAAAGGCGCGGTCGTGCTCTTGGTAGGTGATGTGGTCGTCGACGAGTTCATCCATCCGGTCCACCATGGCGCGGAGGCGTTGAACGGTCTCCGGACCGGCGGTGCGGGCCGCGACATTGGCCATGTCCGACTCCAGCAGGCGTCGGGTGACGACGACATCGTCGAGGATGGCGAGGGAGTCGTCCACGGCGATGGTGGCCATGAGGACCAGCTCGTCGAGCATGTCCCACTGCGATGACGGGGTCACGGTGGTGCCCGAGCCTTGGCGGACCTGGACCAGGCCCTTCTCCTGAAGGATTTTGACCGCTTCCCGGACGACGGTCCGGCTGACCGAGAAGGTCTCACAGAGGATCGGTTCGGGCGGCAGCGGCGTACCGGAGGGGTAGGCGTTCCGGACGATGCGCTCGACCAGCTCGGCGGTGAGGGCCTTGGCGAGGCTGCTCGGCCGGCGAGCCCAAGCCGGGTTCGTCCCGGCGTTAACGGCCATGTCCTGCGATGGCGTCATGTTCCCTCCGGTTGCTCGCCAGGCGCGGCGTCGTATCAGTGTACGTGTGCACCGTTGACGACATACGTCATACGAGTTACGTTTTCGAGCACTGTTTGCCCCCGCGGCTCATCGGCCGCTCTCTCCGAGGTGACGAGATGAGAAGGCGCTCATTGTGGTCGGCGGTTCTCATAGCTGGGTTGGCGCTGGCCGGGTGCGGAAGCGCGACCGATTCGGGCAAGTCCTCCAGCGGGTCCGCCGACAAGCTGGTCGTCTGGGATTGGAAATCCGGTGAGCCGTCCGCGGCGTCCTACATCGAGAAGGCGAAGGCGGACTTCGCCGAGAAACATCCCGACGTCACGGTGGAATTCGTCGCGCAGCCTTTCGACCAGTACTACACACTGCTCGGTGCGGCGATCCAATCCGGCAAGGGTCCGGACGTCATGCTGTTCAACGGTGGCGGGCAGATCCGCGACCGGGTGGACGCGCTGGTGCCGCTGGACGAGTTCCTGGCCGAGGACAAGCAGCGGCTGGCCGGCTGGGATGCGTTCACCAAGGACGGCAAGACCTACGCCGGCCCGGTGACATTGCAGGGCCATCCCCTCTACTACAACAAGGCGCTGTACGAGAAGGCCGGTCTCGATCCGGCTGCCCCGGCCACCACCTGGGACGAGTTCGTCGCCGGTTGCGGCGCCATCGCCAAGGCGGGCGCCGACTGCATCGCACTCGGGAACAAGGAGGGTGCCGGCATCCAGTTCTGGCTCTCGGCGCTGGGCTCGGGAATTCTCACCGCCCAGGAGTACGACGACTGGATCGCCGGCAAACGCGACTGGACCTCACCCCACGTCAAGCAGGTCTTCGAGCTGTGGAAGCAGGCCGGGGATCAGGGGCTGAACAACGACGGCGCGAACTCCACGGCGATGTTCAACGACTCCTTCGCCCTCTTCCAGTCCGGCAAGGCCGCGCATGTGATCGGCCTGATGTCGGACGTCGGGCACTGGCAGGACTTCAACGAGTTCCTCACGCCGGAAAAGCTCGGCGTCATGGGCGCTCCGGTGGTCACCGCCGGCACCACCCCGACTCTGGCCTACGACGGGGGCATCGGGTACGGGGTGGCCAAGTGGACCAAGGACCCGAAGGTCGCCGCCGGCCTCGTACGGTCGTTGACCTCGACGGAGGCGCTCACGGCCTTCCACGCGGATGCCGGCGCCATCGCGGCCGACACGACGATCGACGTGTCCCAGGGCGGCCCGGCGGTGGCCTCGATCGTCGCCGGGACCAAGACCGGTAAACCCGCCCTGCACGTGGCGTTGTCCTCGAAGACCCTGGACCTGATGGGACGCCTGTCCCAGCAGTTGCTGAGCGGGTCCGTCACCGTCGACGACGCCGTCAAGCAACTGGCCGCTTCGGACAAGGCGGCCTGAGACCGGTGCGGCTCGGAAGCGCGCAGCCGCCGGTCCGTACGGGTGATGCCGGACGGACCGGCGCGGCACCGCAGGGCCCCGCGCCAAGCCCTGCGCGCCGTCCGGATCGGGGTGTGCTCGCCGAGCGCCTCGCACCCTTCGTGTTGATTGCCCCGACCGTGCTCGTGCTGGTGGCGCTGCGGCTGTATCCGCTACTGCTCGGGGTGAACTTCTCGTTCACCGGCGACGGCGAACGCAACGGGGTGCCGGTCGGTCTCGACAACTATCGCGAGCTGATCGGCGACCCGCTGTTCCGGACCGCACTGGGCAACGTCGGCCTGCTTGTGCTGCTGCTGCCGGTCGCCGTGGCGATACCCGGCCTGCTCGCCACCTTCATCTATCTCCGGGTACCCGGCCACCGCCTCTACCGCAGTGTCTACTTCTTCCCGGCCGTACTCTCGCCGGTCATCGTCGGGGCCATCTTCAACCTTCTGCTGTCCTTCGACGGTCCGCTCAACGCCCTCCTCGGCCGGGTAGGGGTGGGCCCGGTGGACTGGCTGGGCGACCCCGACATCGCCCTGTTCGCGGTCACCGGCGTACACGTCTGGGCCACGTTCGGCATGGCCCTCGTGGTGTTTCTCGCCGGGTTCGCCACGCTGGACTCCGCTCTGCTGGACGCCGCCCGGGTGGACGGAGCGTCGCTGCCGCGCGTGATCTGGCACGTGATCATTCCCCGCCTCACCCGCACCATCCAGTTCGTCTTCGTCACCACCATGATCGGGATGCTGACCTCGATGTTCGGCCTGCTCTACGTGATGACCAGCGGAGGCCCCGAGGGTTCCACCTACCTGCCGGAGTACTACATCTGGATCCAGCAGGGGCAGATGAGCCGGCCGGCCCTCGCGTCGGCGGCGTCCACTCTCCTCTTCCTGATCATGATCGTCGTCGGTCTGCTGCAGATCACGCTGCTGCAGCGGACCGGGAAGGACGACTGATGTCGCGCCTGCGCCCGGGCGTCTGGCTCGCCGCGCTGCCGATGTCCGTGCTGGCGCTGGCAACCGTCTATCCGTTGCTGTTCACCGCCAACGTCGCCATGAAGACCCGGCGCGACTACGTTCTCGATCGATTCTCCGTGGTCGGCACCCTGCGCGGGGAGAACCTGGAGACGGCGTGGACCAGCGTCGGCATGGGCCGCTACTTCGTCAACTCGCTGATCGTCGTGACGTCGGCGGTGCTGCTCCTGCTGCTGCTCGGATCGATGGCCGGCTTCGCCCTGAGCCGGCTGCGGTTCCGCGGCTCGACGGTGCTGTACCTGGCCTGCCTGGCTGCTCTGTTCGTCCCGTTCCAGGTCATCATGGTCCCGCTCGCCCGGGTCATGGCCGACACCGCGCTCATCGACACCTACCCCGGGCTGATCCTCGTCTACGTCGCCCAGTTCCTGCCGTTCACCGTCTTCCTGCTGACCAGCTACTACCGCACGATCCCTCAGGAGATCATCGACGCGGCGCGGATCGACGGCAACAGCGTCTACGGCGTGTATCGCCGCATCATGATTCCGCTGGGCAGGCCCGCCCTGCTGTCGGTCGGGATTCTCAACGCCCTCTTCTGCTGGAACGACGTGCTCATGTCGCTGGTGATGATGCCCTCGGCCGAGCACCGGACCGTCATGGTGGGCGTGACCTCGCTGCGCGGGCAGTACTCCGACGACATCCCGATCTTCGCCTCCGGTGTCCTGATCGCCGCGCTTCCGGTACTCGTTGTCTACCTCTTCCTGCAGCGCCAGATCGCCGACGGCGTAGCCGCCGGCTCGACGAAGGGCTGACATGCGGATCACCGGGTATCGCACACTGGCCACGACACAGGAGTGGGGACGGCCGGTCGGCGACGCCAACGGCGTCTTCGCCGACGGGGTGGTTCCGGTGCCGATCGTCATCATCGACACGGACGAGGGCATCTCCGGGATCGGCCTCGGCCCGCACGTCGACATCGAACGGATTTTCACCGCCATCGAGGGCGAGGACCCCCGCGCGGTGACGTCCCTCTACGACCGGATGCTGCGGCACACTTTCAAGGCCGGACACGCCGGTCCGGTCTTCGGCACCATAGGCGCGCTGGACACGGCACTGTGGGACATCAAGGCCCAGGCCGCCGGCCAGCCGTTGTGGCGGCTGCTCGGGGGACGCGACCGGCGGGTCCCGGCGTACGCCTCCGGTCTCGACATCGCACTGACCGACGAGGAACTCGCCGCGACCTATCAGGTGTACGCCGGGTACGGCCTGCGCGCTGCCAAGCTCAAGGGCGGCCTGGACATCGAGCGCGACCGGGACCGGCTGTGCCTGGTGAAGGATCTGCTGACCGACGCGGCGCACGGGCGGCGGCCGGGCCTCATGCTCGACGTGAACGAGGCCTGGACCCGCAAACAGGCCGTGCGGTACGTCAGCGAGCTCGAGCGCACGCTGGATCTCATCTGGATCGAGGAACCGGTCCGGCGCTGGGATGCCGAGGGCCTCGCCGCGGTCACCCGCGGCGTGCGCGCGTCGGTCGCCACGGGGGAGAACCTCAGTGGGCTCGAGCAGTACCGCCCGCTGATCGCGGCGGGGGCGGTCGACGTCGTGCAGGCGGCCGCGGTCGGCGGCGTCACCCACTTCCTACGGGTCTGCGCGCTGGCACACGCCTTCGATCTGCCGGTGAGCCCGGTGGGCAACAGCCCGATCGGCCTGCTGCACGCGGCGGCGTCGGTACCGAACCACTTGACCAGCGAGTTGCAGGACCTCTCTCCTCCGGTCGGCGTCTCGCTGGACCTGCACGTGGACGACGGCGCCTTCGTGCTGGGCGACACGGCGGGTCTGGGCATCCGCGTCGACGGCGAGGCGATCCTGGCCGCGGCGCGGGGTCCGGATCAGCCTTCGGTGGGAGGGCCGCACGTACGGCCGGAGAACGCCGGGCGGCGGTTGCTGTCGGAGTTGGACGGTGCCGCCCGCGGCAACGGGTTCCCCGTCCGCCGCGGCTGACCAACGGCATGCGAGAGCGCTCCGAAAATATAGACGTCTATCGTTGAATATACATCATTCGTATGATGAAATGGCTTCAACTTCCCATGCTCCGTGCCGCGACCAGCTCCAACTTCCCCAGGTAAGGAGACAGCCGTGTCACCCGGAAGACTCTGGGCCGGGCTCACGACGGCGGCCTTGACGGTCGTCGCCACCGCGTCCGCCGTGGCGGTCTCCGCCGCGCCCGCCCTCGCCGCGACCACCACCCTCCACGCCGCCCCGTCCGGAACCGGCACCAGCTGCACCAGCGCCCAGCCGTGCTCGCTGACCGGCGCCCAGACCGCGGTGCGCTCGCTCAACAGCGCCATGTCCGGCGACATCGTCGTGCAGCTCGCCGACGGGGTGTACCGGTTGGCTTCTCCGCTGCGGCTGACCGCTGCGGACTCCGGCAACAACGGCTACCGCGTCCTGTGGCAGGCGGCGCCGTCCGCCCGTCCGGTGATCAGTGGCGCCCGGGCCGTCACCGGCTGGTCGCAGGTGGACGCCGGACGCAACATCTGGCGCGCCAACGTCGACGCGGGCCGCGACAGCCGGCAGCTCTACGTCAACGGCGCCATCGCCACCAGGGCGCGCACCCAGGTCAACCGCGCCGACTTCGCCGCGGACAGCACCGGCCTGAGGTTCACCAGCAGCGCGCTGTCGTACCTCAACAATCTGTCCAGCGACAGCCGCATTCAGGTGGAGAGCGTCGGTTCGTTCACCGACCGCTACGTGTCGGTGCAGAACATCGCCGGCAATCAGATCACCATGCAGCAGCCCGGCTGGAGCAACAACAACTTCGGGTACGACACGTTCACCAGCCCGCATCGCGCCGGACCGCTCTATCTCACCAATGCGTACGAGTTCCTGGACGCGCCGGGGGAGTGGCACCTCGACCCGGGCAGCGGTGCGCTGTCCTACATCCCGCTCGCCGGGCAGAACATGAGCAGTGTCAGCGTCGAGCTGCCCACGCTCGACTCCCTGCTCGCCGTGGGCGGGACCTACGCGGCCCCGGCCCACCACATCACCTTCACCGGGATCACGTTCACCGGCACGAGCTGGCTCGGGCCCAGCAGCAACCAGGGTTACGCCGACCAGCAGACGGGTGCGTACATCTCGGGGAACTGGAGCTGGCCCGGCTTCACGACGTGCCACAACGGCTGCCCCCAGTTCGAGGCCACCCGGCCCAACTGGTTCCAGTCACCCGCCGCCGTGCAGGTCTCCGCGGCCGACAACGTCACCTTCGCCGACTCGCAGTTCGTCAACCTGGGCCAGACGGCGATCGGCATCGGCAACGACGCCACCGCACACACCAGCGGCGTCGGGCTGGGAGCCGCGAACATCACCGTGACGCGGTCCGAGATCGCCCGCAACTCGGCCGGCGGCATCGTCATCGGTGGCGTACGCGCTGACGCACATCACCCCTCTGACCAGCGCATGGTCAACCGGGACATCACCATCAGCAACAACCGGCTCCACGATCTCGGCATCGAGCATCGGGGGATCGTGTCGGTCCTGGCCACCTACGTCTCCGGCGCCACGATCACGCACAACGAGGTCTACAACCTGCCCTACACCGGCATGTCGATCGGGTACGGCTGGGGCTCCAACGACGCCGGCGGCAGCAACCACTACGCCGACCGGGGCCTCTACAACTATCAGCCGCGCTACTCGACTGCCACCACCGCGTCGAACAACCTGCTCACCGGCAACTACATCCATGACGTGATGCAACAGATGAACGATGGCGGCTGCATCTACACCCTGTCGGCCAACCCGGGTGCCCTGATCGGCGACAACTACTGTCTGCGCACCAACGGGTACTTCGGCCTCTACTTCGACGAGGGCTCGCGCTACTACACCGCCCGCAACAACGTCTTCTCCGCGACCGGCACCTGGGCCACCGCCAACTACTGGTTCGCCGAGAACATGGGCAACTTCACCGTCACCGGCAACTGGTCCACCAACGGCAGCACCAACGTCACCAACGGCGACCGAGGCAACGTGGTGTCCGGCAACGTCACCGTGACCGGCGGCAACTGGCCGGCGGGAGCGCAGGCGGTGATGGCGGCAGCCGGGCCGCAGAGCAGGTCCAGCCAGCAGAACGTACAGATCGTCGGCGGCGGGTCCGGCCGCTGCCTGGAGGTCGGCGGATTCAGCACGGCCAACGGCACCCAGGTCCAGCTGTGGGACTGCCACGGCGGGACGAACCAGCGATGGACCCACACCGCCGGCCGGCAGCTGACGGTGTACGGCAACAAGTGCCTCGACGCGTCCGGCAACGGCACGGTCAACGGCACCCCCGTGATCATCTGGGACTGCAACGGCCAGGCCAATCAGCAGTGGAACCTCAATTCCAACGGGACGATCACGGGCGCGCAGTCCGGCCTGTGCGTGGACGCGAGTGGCAACGGCACCGCCAACGGAACCAAGATCCATCTTTGGGCATGTCACGGCGGCGCCAACCAGCAGTGGAGCCTGCGGAACTGACCGGCACCACCAAACTCCCCGCCGCCCGAGCTGTTGCCCCGGCTCGGGTGGCGGCGGCCCGCCGGCATGGCACCCGGTGGGCCACGGCAATGTCCTGCCACCACACCGGCGCGACGGCGCGCGCCCCAGCCTGACAGCCAGCTGCTCAGGAAGGGATCGCACCCTCATGCTCAAGAGACCCTCTGCTGCGGTGGCGACGTTGCTGCTGCTCGCGGCCACGCTCACCGTCCAGATGTCCACCGCGCCATCGGCCTCGGCCCACACCATCAACGGCGCCGACTTCCAGCAGGTGCAGCTCGCCCGGGGCGTGTCCGAAGTCGGCGAGCCGATGTCGCTGGCGGTCCTGCCGGACCGCTCCGTGCTGCACACCGCCCGCAACGGAACGCTGCGCCGCACCGACGCGGCCGGCAACACCACGGTGATCGGCACGATCCCCGTTTACACGCACGACGAGGACGGTCTGCAGGGGATCGGCGTCGATCCCGGCTTCGCCGCCAACCGGCACATCTACCTCTACTACGCTCCGCCCCTGTCCACACCCGGCGGGGACGCGCCGGTCACCGGCACCAACTGGTCCGCCTGGCAGGGCGTCAACCGGCTGTCCCGGTTCACCCTCAACGCCGATTTCAGCCTCAACACGGCCAGCAAGGTCGACATCCTCGAGGTTGCGGCCGACCGGGGTATCTGCTGCCACGCCGGTGGGGACATCGACTTCGACGCGGCCGGCAACCTGTACCTGTCCACCGGGGACGACACCAACCCGTTCGAGTCCGCCGGCTACTCGCCGCTCGACGAGCGCACCAACCGCAATCCGGCGTTCGACGCGCAGCGCAGTGCTGCCAACACCAACGACCTGCGCGGCAAGGTGCTGCGGATCAAGGTGAACGCGAACGGGTCCTACTCGATACCGGCCGGCAACCTGTTCGCGCCCGGCACTGCGGGAACCCGGCCGGAGATCTACGCCATGGGTCTGCGCAACCCGTTCCGGATGAGCGTGGACAAGGCCACCGGCGTCGTGTACGTCGCCGACTACGGTCCGGACGCCGGCTCCACCACGTCGCGCGGACCGCAGGGCCAGGTCGAATTCAACCGGATCACCGCCCCCGGCTTCTACGGCTGGCCGTACTGCACCGGCGCGAACACCAGCTCCGAGACGTACGCCGAATGGAACTTCGCCACCAACACGGCAGGCGCGAAGTACAACTGCTCGGGCGGGCCGACGAACAACTCGTTCCGCAACACCGGCCTCAGCACGCTTCCGGCGGCCAAGGGAGCCTGGATCCGGTACGGCGGCGACTCCGGCAGCCCGTCGGCATTCGGCGGCGGCGCGGAGTCACCCATGGCCGGGCCGGTGTACCGCTACGATCCGGCCTCCACGTCGCCGACGAAGTTCCCGCAGGCCTTCGACGGACAGTTCTTCGCCACCGAATTCGGCCGCGGCTGGATCAAGCCGATCCACCTCAACACCGACGGCTCACCGGGGACGATCGACAGTTTCCCGTGGACCGGCAAACAGGTGATGGACTCCGCGTTCGGCCCGGACGGCTCCTACTACGTGCTCGACTACGGCACCGGGTACTACAGCGGGGACGCCAACTCGGCGCTCTACCGGTTCGACTACGTCGGTGGCGGCAACCGTGCGCCGGCAGCGGCGGCGAGCGCGGACAGGACCTCCGGCCAGGCGCCGCTCACCGTGGCCTTCTCGTCGGCCGGCTCGTCGGATCCCGAGGGCGGACCGCTCACCTTCGCGTGGAACTTCGGTGACGGCACCAGTTCCACCGCCGCCAACCCGACGAAGACCTACACCACGAACGGCGACTACACAGCCACCTTGACGGTACGCGACGGGGCCGGCGCGACAGGCACGGCGAGCGTACGGATCACGGTCGGCAACACCGCGCAGACGGTGACGTTCGGCAGCCCCGCCGCCGGGCACATCTTCGCCTTCGGTGACACCGTGCCGTTCACGGTCACGGTGACCGATCCGGAGGACGCGACGATCGACTGCGCCCGGGTGAAGGTGACCTACGTTCTCGGCCACGACAGCCACGGCCACCAGATCACCTCGAAGACCGGGTGCACCGGCACGCTCACCATCCCGGTCGACGGCGAGCACGACGACGCGGCGAACATCTTCGCGGTCTTCGACGCCGAGTACACCGACAACGCCGGGCTCACCACACACACGCAGCACATCCTGCAACCGAGACACCGCCAGGCGGAGCACTACAAGACCTCGTCCGGCATCGTCGTCTACGACAAGTCCGCCGCTGAGGGCGGCAAGACAGTCGGCAGTATCGACAACGGCGACTGGATCGCCTTCGAGCCCTACCAGCTCAGCACCGCCACGTCGTTCAGCGCCCGGGTGTCGTCCGCCGGTGCCGGCGGCACAGTGCAGATCCGCGCCGGCTCACCCACCGGCACCGTCCTCGGCTCGGCCACCGTCCCGGTGACCGGCTCCTGGGACACCTTCACCACCGTCAGCGGCTCGATCGCCGGCGCTCCGGCCGGCACCACGACCCTCTACCTGACCTTCGCCGGCGGCTCCGGCTTCCTCTTCGACGTCGACACGTTCACCTTCAACACCGGCACCCAGCCGGCCGGAACCGGTCCGATCGTCGGAATCGGCGGTAAGTGCCTGGACGTGCGCAACGGTGCTTCGGCGGACGGCACGCAGGTGCAGATCGCGTCGTGCTCGGGTGGGGCCGGGCAGCGGTGGACGGTGACACCGAACGCGACGATCGCGGCGCTGGGCAAGTGCCTGGACATCAACGGCAACAGCACCGCGAACGGGGCGAAGGTGCAGTTGTGGACCTGCAACGGTGGCGCCAACCAGGTCTGGCAGGCGGCTGCGGACGGCTCGGTCCGCAACCCGCAGTCGGCCAAGTGCCTGGACGTGTCAGGCGGCGGCTCCGCGGACGGCACGGTCGTGACCCTGTGGACGTGCAACGGCGGCGCCAACCAGCGATGGACCCTTCCCTGAAAGCGAGTCATGACATGCGCAGACAGACCCGGAGCTCGCTCAGCAGAGCAGCAGCCGTGACACTCCTCGTCCTGGGCGGCGTCGCTTCGCCCAGCCCGGCGGTCGCGGCCGACCCGCCGTACAACGTTCTCGTCTTCTCCAAGACCGCCGGTTTCCGGCACGACGCGATCCCGGCGGGCATCCAGGCCATCCGGGACCTCGGGGCGGCGAACAGCTTCACGGTGACCGCCACCGAGGACGCCAATCAGTTCACCACTGCGAACCTGAGCCGGTACCGGGCGGTGATCTTCCTGAACACCACCGGCGACGTGCTGAACGGTACGCAACAGGCGGCATTCGAGTCGTACATCGGCGCGGGCGGCGGGTTCGTCGGCGTCCACTCGGCCGCGGACACCGAATACGACTGGCCCTTCTACGGCAACCTGGTCGGCGCCTACTTCGCCTCGCACCCGGCGATCCAGCCGGCCACCGTCCGGGTGGAGGACCGGGCGCACGCGGCGACCGCCCACCTGCCGCAGGCGTGGAGCCGCACCGACGAGTGGTACAACTTCCGGACCAACCCGCGCGCCACCGCGCACGTGCTCGCCACGCTGGACGAGTCGACGTACTCGGGCGGTTCGATGGGCGCCGACCACCCGCACGCATGGTGCAAGACCGCGGGCGGCGGCCGGTCCTTCTACACCGGTGGCGGACACAGCCAGTCGGCGTACTCCGAGCCGGCGTTCCGGTCGCACCTGCTCGGCGGCATCCGGTACGCGGCCGGCGTGACCAGGGCCGACTGCCGGCCCGAGACCGGCTACACCGCCCTGTACAACGGCTCGGCGACTGGCTGGTCCCAGTCCGGCCCGGGCGGTTTCACCAACACCGACGCCACCCTCAGCTCGACCGGGGGCATGGGCATGCTCTGGTACAGCGCGCGGCAGTTCACCAACTACTCGCTCAAGCTGGACTGGCGGCTGCCCGGTGACGACAACTCCGGGGTCATCGTCGGCTTCCCGCCGCCGAGCGATCCCACCTCGGCGCTGAACAGCGGCTATGAGGTGCAGATCGACGCCACCGACGCGACCGACCGCACCACCGGCTCGATCTATGCGATCAAGGCCCCGGACACCGCAGCCCGGGACGCCGCACTCAACCCGCCGGGCGAATGGAACACCTTCGAGATCCTGGTGGAGGGCGAACGGCTCCAGGTGTTCCTCAACAGCGTGAAGATCAACGACTTCACCAACACCGACCCGGCCCGATCGCTCGCCGGGCACATCGGAATCCAGAATCACGGTACGGGCGACGACGTCTCGTTCCGCAACATCCGGATCAAGGACCTGGGCGGAACGCAGCCCGGCGGGACCGGTCCGATCGTGGGGATCGGCGGCAAGTGCCTGGATGTGCGCAACGGCAGTTCGGCGGACGGTACGCAGGTGCAGATCGCGTCGTGCTCGGGTGTGGCGGGCCAGCAGTGGACGGTGACGCCCGGGTCGACGGTCAAGGCGCTGAACAAGTGCCTGGACGTCAGCGGCAACAGCACGGCCAACGGGGCGCGGGTGCAGTTGTGGACCTGCAACGGCGGCGCCAACCAGGTCTGGCAGGCCGCTGCGGACGGCTCGGTACGCAACCCGCGGTCCGGCAAGTGCCTGGACGTCTCCGGCGGCGGATCTGCGGACGGCACGCTGGTGCACCTGTGGAGCTGCCACGGCGGCGCGAACCAGAAGTGGGCCCTGCCCTGACAGTCACCCTCGACGGCACAGCAGACTGGACGGCCACCCGATCCGCGGATCGGGTGGCCGTCGGCCAGAACCGGTCCAGTCGGTTCCGTCCCGCGCCGGCAACCGGGCCGTCGAGCTATCTTGCCTAAAGGGTGCGGGACGCGTGCGCGGTGACGGTGGTCGGCTGACGATGACTCTGATTGACCTCGGTGACGCAGGAGCTGCCACCGAGGCGGCTGCCGCGCCGGTCAACCTGCCGCGGCTGCGCCGGCAGGCGCTGGTCGTTCTGACCGCGGTGGGTCTGGCCGCAACGACCGCCTCGGCGCCGCCGGCGCCGTCCCTGGTGCGGCCACTCTGGACGACGGCGTTGCAGCCCAGCGACACCGTGGCCATGGACAGCCGGACCGTTTACCTGACCCGCAGCAGTCCCTCCGGGCCGGCGGAGGTTGTCGCATATGACCTGCACACCGGCCGCTTGCGATGGAGTACGCCGACCGGTGACGCGTACGGCGTTCAGCCCGTCGCAGATGTCGTACTGGTGACCATCGGCCCGTCACCGATCGGCTCGACCTCATTCCCGGCGGGACCGCGCACGATTGCGCTCGACGCGGCAACCGGCACGCGACTCTGGCAGTCCGCCGGCGCTTCCTCGCCTTCGCCGGTGAGCAGTGGGGTGCTGCTCGCCGAGACCGGCCGGTCAGGGGCGACCACTGTCCTGCGCCTGGTCGCACGCCGGGACGGTCGCCAGCTGTGGCGACGGTCGATCACCCCGGCCGAGGAGTGGACAACCATCACGGACGGTGGCCGGCCCACCTCGGTCGTCACGGTGACCGCCACCGGCGAAACCACCGTGTACGGCTACGACGACGGTGCGTTACGCCACCGCAGCCGCATCCCCTGGAACGGGGTGTACTCGGCGACGTTCTTCCCGGTCGGCGCCCAACTGGTGGTGATCCGCACAGCGTCCGCCCAGACCGCTGCCACCATCTACCGCGCGGCCGACCTGCGCCGACTGTGGCGATCCGACGAGCTGATCGGCTATGTCACCGGCTGTGGCCCGCTGATCTGCACGGCCGGCGTGCGCGGTGTGGCCGGCCGCGATCCCGCCACCGGAGGCCAGACCTGGCGACGCGACGACATGAGATTCGTGTGGAACCTCGGCGCCGGCCGCCTGCTGCTCTCCGCCGCCGCCGATCTGGCCTCGGCCACGACGGTCCTGGTCGACGCCGCCACCGGCCGCACGATCGGCCGTCCGCTCCGCGGCCAGGAGGCGTTCGTGGTCGGCCCGGCCGGTTCGCTCACGCTGCTGCGCGCGACGGAAACACCCGACGACCGTACCGCCGTGACCCGCCTTGATCTGGCTGACGGCAGGCAGACCTCCCTCGGCACGGTCGACCGGCTCGCCGAGCAGGCCTGCCAGGGCGTGCCGGGCTATCTGCTCTGCCCACGCGGAGCTTCCCTCACCGTCATCGCGGTCGGCTGAGACCCCCGGCATGTTCAACGCCTGGGCGGCGAGATCGGGCTCGAGAGCGCCCGCCGGGGTCACCGGGCCGGCAAGATCCGCAGTGGGGCCGGCCCTTCCCGAACGTCAGGGCGCGTTGCCGGCCGGGGCGCCGGAAATTGCGAACATCCGGCGCCCCACTCTTGATCGAAGCCGGGTGGCTGTCTCCCGTCGTACCGGGGGAGGTTGGCTTTTTCTATGCTCGCGTCCAGCGCTGGTTGGCGGCCGCGGTGCAGTTCCACAGAATCACCGCGGTGCCGTTGCCGGTGGCGTTGCCGTTCACGTCCAGACACAGCCCGGCCGGGTTGCTGACCGTGCCGTTGCTGTTGATGGTCCATCGCTGGTTGGCGCCGCCGTTGCAGTCCCAGATCTGCACCCGGGCGCCGGAGGTGCCGGGAGCGTCCAGGCATTTGCCCATCACCTGCAGCGTCGCCCCGTTCTGGCTGAACTGCTGGTTGGCGTTGGAGTGGCAGTCCCAGATCTGTGCCGGGGTGCCGTTGGCCGGGTTCGCGCCGCTGATGTCCAGGCAGCGACCGGAGGACTCACTGCGCAGCCGCAATCCTGCCGGGTTGGGCGGTGAGGTGGGGCCGGACGGCGGGGTCGCCTGGAATTGGGCGAAGAACCGCCACACCTCGACCTTGGTCCAGGTCCTGGTTCCGTCCTCACAGCCGCTGCAACCGTCCACCGGACCGGGACCGTGCCCGCCGTCGAATGCCGCCCACTGCACCGGGTAGCCGGCGCGGCATCCCGGGTACGCGGTGGTGATGTGGGTCCGGCTGCCCGGGGCCGGCTCGCGCGGGCTCTGCGCGGTGCAGCCGTTGTTCCGGACGAACGTGTCACGCAGCGACCGGCCCGCCGAGATGTTGAGGACGTTGTCCGAGATGCCGTGCAGACCGAAGTACGCGATCGGCTGACTGCCGCCGCTGCATCCGCTCAGCTGTGCGCCCGCGTAGACGGCGACGGCACGGAAGACGGTGGCCCGGGCGCAGGCGAGCGCGTAGCTCATGCCGCCGCCATAGCTGAAGCCGAGAGCGAACCGCTGCGACGTGTCGACGCACAGGCCGTCCTCGATCCGCCGCATCATGTCGTCAACGAAGGTGACGTCCTCACCGCCGGAGTTGGCCCAGCCGTTGCCGAGACCCTGCGGCGCGACCAGGATCGCGGTGTTGTTCGACTGCTCCTGCATCCCGTAATAGGCCCACGACGCCCCGCTGCTGCCGCCCGAGGCGACGTCGTTCATGGTGCCGCCCCGCCAGTGGAAGGCGAAAATCAGCCGGTACGGGGTGTTGCTCTGGTATCCGGCGGGGACCCGCAGGACGAAGCTGCGGGTCTTGCCGCTGCTCTGCATCGAATGGGTTCCGCTGGCGAGGGTCGGTGCCTTGCCGCATCCGGGCGTCGCCGCGAGCGGGACGACGTCGGCGGCGGCCAGCCGGATGCCGGCCATCCCGGCGGCGGTGAGCAGCACAGTGGTGGCCGTGGCGGCGAGCAGTGCGGGCCATCGGCGGCGCCCGGGGCGTTGTCGCATCGGTTTCTCCGTTCGGTGGGGGATGGGGATGGGGATCAGCGGTAGCCGGCGGCGATGACGTTGGCGTGGACTGCGTTCTCCGTCGCCTCGGACGGGTAGCCGGAGACCATCGCGCCTTCGTAGAAGGTGCGGGCGCTGAGGTTCGCGCCGCCGCCCGGTTCGCAGCGGTACCACTGGTCACCATGTGAGTCTCCTTGCCGTGGTGAAGGGCCGGGACCGACCCGGAGCGGGTCGGTCCCGGCGATGCCGCTACGCCGCTGTGAAGCGCCACTGCTGGTTGGTGGCGCCGTGACAGCTCCACTGCAGCAGCCGTGCGCCGTCGGTGGTGGCGCCGCCGTTGACGTCGACGCACAGCCCGCTCGGCACGCTCTTCACGGTGTACACACCGCTCGTGCCGGTCGGCGTGGCGAGGAACTTCTGCTGATTGGTGTTGGTGCAGGTGGCCTGCTGCAGGAACGCGCCCTGGGTGGTGGAGCCACCGATCACCTCGAGGCACTTGCCGCTGTGCCCGGCCCTCAGGTAGACGGCGCCCGCGCCGGCATCGACGGCCTGCCACTTCTGGTTGTTGCCCCCGGTTGCCGCCCACTGGACCACCTGGGCGCCGTCGGCGGTGGAAGCGCCGCTGACGTCCATGAGCTTGTTGCTGTGCTGGGCGGCGACGGTCCAGGTGCGACCGGCAATGCCACCACCCTCACCGGGTACGCCGACCCCCGCACCGCCGAAGGTCATCGAGTCCAGGTCGAACCAGTTGGCCGAGCTGCCCTTGAACACCAGGTAGAGCGTGTGGCTGCCGGACAGGGCGGCGACGTTGACCGCCGGTGTGGACTGATAGTTGTCCCATCCCCCCGTGCTGATCACCGGCGTGGTGGCCAGCAGGGTGCCGGTCGGCGAGCCGGCGCGCAGCTCGATCGATCCGCCTCCGCCGGGCGAGGACAGCCGGTAGCTGACGTTGGTGATGCCCGACAGGCTCATCGGGGTGAACGCCACCCAGTCGTTGTTGGAGATGTCGCCGAGCCGTTTGCCGCTCTCCGCGGCGGCCTGCTCCACGACCCGCACCCCGGACTGGCTGCTGTAGTACTCGACCTGTTTGTGTTTGGGCTGCAGGACCGCCTGCGCGTAGCCGGTGAGCGGTGCCGCACCGCCGGTGCCACCGTTGTCGGTGTAGCGGGCCCGCAGGACGTAGTACAGGTTCGCGCCGTCGGGGTGCCCGCCGAGCAGGTCGGTGGCGACGGTGCCCGAGCAGCCCGGGTAGTCGGTCGTCTCGTGCTGGTGGTCGTCATGGCCGAGGGACGGGTTGACCAGGATCTTGGTGCAGTCGATGGGTGCGCCGCCCGGGTCGGAGACGGTGACCGTGTAGGAGACGCGGTCTCCGAAGTTCAGCATGCCGCCGTTCGGCGGGACGGTGATGGTGACCACCGGTGCGGTGTTCCCGACGGTGATCGGGACGTTGGCGAAGGCCGTCCGGCCCCCGCTGTCGGTGACCGTCAGCTGGGCGCTGTAGTTGCCGTTGGCGGTGTACGTGTGTGACGGGTTGGCCGCCGTGGACGTGCCGCCGTCACCGAAGGTCCACTGGTACCGCAGCGTGTCACCGGGGTCCGGGTCGGTGGTGCCGGCGCTGCTGAACTGCACGGTCAGCGGCGCGTTGCCACTGGTGGGTGTGCCGGACGCCTTCACCAGCGGCGAGCGGCCGCCCTGGATGTAGTCGATCCGGTAGAGGCCGGAGTCGTTGTTGCCGCCGCCGAAGTTCGAGCCCCACTCGAGCAGGTACAGCGAGCCGTCCGGGCCGAACTCCATGTCCATCGGCTTGTTGAAGTTGCCCGCCGGCATGAACGGGTTGGTGCGGGTCACCGCCGTCGCGGAGTCGAAGTGCACCTCCTTGATCCAGTTGCGGGTCCACTCGCCCAGGAAGTGCACGCCGTCGTAGTACGGCGGGAACTTTGTCGTGGACGGGTTCGCGGCGTTGTAGCGGTAGACCGGCCCGCCCATCGGACCCGACCCGCCGGAGCCGAGCTCGGGGAATGTCGGCGAGACGCCGTAGCCGTACCAGATGTTCGGTGCGACGACCGGCTTGAGGCTGGTCAGGCCGGTGTTGTTGGGCGAGTTGTTGACCGGCGCGTTGCAGTTGAACTTGGCGCCGACGGCGCCGGTGTCCGGGTTGTACGGCGCGTACGGCTGGTTGTTGCCGTGGCAGAACGGCCATCCGTAGTTGCCCGGCGCTTTGATGACGTTGAGCTCGACGAGCCCCTCGGGACCGCGGTTGGTCGTGGCGCCGCTGCGGTCGGGGCCGTAGTCGGCCAGGTAGACCCAGCCGTTGGACGGGTCGATCGAGAAGCGGAACGGGTTGCGGAAGCCCATCGCGTAGACCTCGGGACGGGTCTGCGCCGTGCCCTGCGGGTAGAGGTTGCCGGTCGGGATGGTGTAGCCGCCGCCGGCCGAGGGCCGGATCCGCAGCAGCTTGCCGCGCAGGTCGTTGGTGTTGCCGGCGGAACGGGCGGCGTCGAGGTACGACCTGCCGGACCGCCAGTCCAGCGGCGCGTAACCCTGCCAGGCCGGGTCGAGGTTGGGCGGGGTGTCGTCACCGGTGCCGATGTAGAGGTTCCCGTCGGGCCCGAACTCGATGTATCCGCCGGTGTGCCCCGGCTCGGGGTGGGTCCGGCTGCGGTACGCCGGGATGTCGATGATCGTGACCCCGCTGGACATGTTGAGCGTGTCGCCGGTGACGGTGTAGCGGGACACCCGGTTGATGTCGGTCGTGCTGCCGGCCGGCGAGTGGTAGAGGTACACGTAGCCGTTGCCGGCGAAGTTCGGGTCGAGGGCCAGACCGGTGAGGCCGTCCTCGCCGCCGGTGTAGACGCTAAGCGTGCCCGCCGTGACCGTACTGTTCGTGGCGGGCTTGAAGATCTTGACCTGGCCGGCCCGCTGGGCGTAGAACACCCGGCCGTCCGGTGCGACGGCGAGCGCCATCGGGTCGGCGGTGTTGTCGTCGAGTGTGCGCTTCTCGAAGTTGCTCCAGACGGTGCCGCCGCAGTCCCCGGGCTCGTTGCCGGCGGCCCATTTGACGCCGCCGAGGACGTGGTTGCGGAAGTTCGCCTCGCTGTAGGAGGCGATCGCGTGACCCATGCCGGTGGCCCAGACCCGGCCGCCGGCGGCGTTGCGGCACCAGGAGATCGGATGATCGGGTCCCATCGCCCGGGCGCCGGGGTTGTAGGTGCGTTCGTCGGCGGTCGCCAGGACGTGCACCTTGCCACGCGGGTTGGTGTCGAAGTTGTACCACTCCTCGGCGCGGTTCCACCGGTCCGGGAGTGTCGCCGTCGACGGATGCTGCTTGTCCGCGACGATCGCGGTGCCGGACAGGACACCGGGGGAGTGCTCCGGCATGTGTGCGCCGCCGTTGACGGTCTCGTCCCACCACGGGTATTCGTTCTCGATGCCCATGTCCGTGGCGTTGTGGATGGCGACGATGCCCTTGCCTCCGGCGAGGAAGCCTTCCACGGCCTGGCGCTGAGCCGCCGTGGTCCACACCATGCCCGACGTCTGGAACATGATCAGAACGTCGAAGGTGGCGAGGTTGGCCGGGGTGAAGACGCCAGCGTCCTCGGTCTGGACCACTTCGAAGTTCTCGGCGGCTGCCTGCTCGCGGAACATCTGGATGCCGGCGGGGATCGAGTCGTGCCGGAAGCCGGCCGTCTTGGTGAAGAGCAGGGCGCGGAACGCCGGCGCTGCCGACGCCGGGCGGACGATCGCGAGGGACAGTAACAGGCCCACGACGGCCCCGAAGATCATTGTGCTGCGACGCATTCCGTCTCCTAATCGGCGGTCACGGTGCCGACCACGGGCACGTGCCGGTGGCACCGTCCTCGTCGAGGGCGGCGTCGCCGAATGCTCCATGGGTCGTCGTGCCGTCCGCCGTGACGGCAATGAGGATCCTTCGGGAGGTAACGCATTGTCACATCTGGCGCTACCTCGTCCCGTGGTCTGCTCGGCAGCATGCGACCACGCATCGCTCCGTGTCAATGCGACTCGTTAGCGCCCTTTCCGTAACAACTTTTCCCGCGTCCAGATGTGCTGATCCTGGGGTTGGAGCGCTCCCAACAGGCATTGCCAAGCTTCAATGTGGCCTCTAGGGTCGGGAGCAAGCCGAAGGTATGACGAATGATGACTTGGTTCTCCGGTCCGATTTCGCGCTGAGCACCCACGCTTCGGCGACCGGGTCTGCCCACATCGTCAACTACGCACCGTAGGGGTTTGCATGTCGGAGCCGCTGCTCACGCTCCGGGGCATCGGTAAGTCGTTCCTCGGCGTGCGAGTGCTCGAGGGTGTCGACCTCGAGGTCCGGCCGGGCGAGGTGCACGCCGTCGTGGGAGAGAACGGCGCCGGCAAATCCACCCTCATGAAGATCGTGGCAGGGGTGTACCCACCCGACGAGGGCACCGTCGCGTTCGCCGGCGCGCAGCGGCTCTTCGCCGGCCCGCGGGATGCCCAGCGAGCCGGCATCGGCATCGTCCACCAGGAATTCAACCTGCTGCCGGAGCGCAGCGTCGCGGAGAACGTGTTCCTGGGCCGGGAGCCCCGCCGGCGCGGGCTCGTCGACCGCCGGGCGATGCTGGAACGCACCGCGACCCTGCTCGCCTCGATCGGCGAGGGCTCACTGCCGCCCGCCGTCCGCGTGGGACGTCTGGGCGTGGCCCAGCAGCAGGTCGTGGAGATCGTCAAGGCGCTGGCCCTCGACGCTCGGTTGATCATTATGGACGAGCCCACCGCAGCCCTGGCCGACCACGAGGTCGGCCAGCTCCGCGCGCTCGTCCGGCGGCTACAGCAGCACCGCATAGGCGTGCTCTACGTGTCGCACCGGCTTGCCGAGGTCTTCGACCTGTCCAGCCGGATCACCGTGCTCAAGGACGGCCGCCGAGTCACCACGGCGAACACGGCCGAGATCGACGCCGAGCAGTTGGTACGGCACATGGTCGGGCGCGAACTGTCCAGCTACTACCCCGAGCGCGCCGAGCCCGGTGAACGCGGCCCGGTCCGGCTGGCGGTCCGGGCCGGCGGGAACCGTAAGTTGCACGAGATCACCCTCCAGCTGCACGCCGGCGAGGTGCTCGGCGTCGGCGGGCTGCGCGGTGCCGGTCGCTCGGCGCTGGCCCGATCGCTGTTCGGAGTGACACCGTTCACCACCGGTGCGGTGACGATCGACGGAGAGCCGGTACGGCTGCGCTCGCCACGCACCGCCATGCGAGCCGGGATCGTGTACGTCACCGAGGACCGCAAGGTCGAGGGCATCGTCGCCGGCCAGTCGGCGTTGGACAACGCGCTGCTGGCCAGTCGCGCCCTTCGCCCGCGCTGGGCCGGCCGCGGTGCCCGTGCGGCGCGCATCCGAGACCTGCTCGCGGCCGTCGAACTGCGCACCACCGGCGTGGACCGGGACGTTCGATTCCTGTCCGGCGGCAACCAGCAGAAGGTCGTGCTCGCCAGATGGCTCGCGCTCGATCCGCGGATTCTGCTGTTCGACGAGCCGACCCGGGGTATCGACGTGGGCTCCAAAGCTGCCGTCCATGATCTGGTCCGCCGGCTCGCCCGCGAGGGCGCAGCCGTGCTGATGGTCTCGTCGGAGCTGCCTGAACTGCTGGGCATGAGCGACCGGATCGTCGTCATGCGCGACGGCCGGATCGCCGGCGAGCTCTCCGCCGGGGCGAGCGAGGAGGATGTCGTCGCTCTGGCCGTCGGCGCCACCCGTGGGGCGGTCGGATGAGCAGCGCGCTGTCCATGCCGGCCCGGCGGGCCTCGCCGGGAGTGTTCGTGGCGCTGGCCCTGACCCTGTCGATCGGCTGGCTGGTGGTCGCGATCGACGGCGGCCAGTTGTTCAGCGTGCCGACGACGGTGAGCCTGCTGCACGTGGCGGCCGGCCTGGGGCTGGTCGCGGTAGGCCAGACCCTGGTCGTCATCGGTGGCTCGCTTGATCTGTCGGTGGCGTACGTCGTCAGCTTGAGCACCCTGATCGCCGCTGAGACCATGGGCGGCGCCGACGCGGCGCTGCTACCCGGAATCGGGCTCGCGCTCACGGTCAGTGCCGGCATCGGCCTGTGCAACGGCCTGCTCGTCACCCGGGCGAGGATCAATCCGTTCATCGCGACCGTCGGCGTCGGACTGCTGCTCAAGGGCTACCTGGACAACGGATACGACGGGCCGGCCGGCCAAACCGCACCCGCTCTCGTGCAGACCCTCGGATACCAGCGGATCGGGCCCGTACCGCTGTCGTTCCTCCTACTGCTCGGCGTCGCGGGCGCCGCCTGGTTCGCGCTGGCGCGGACTCGCTTCGGTCACCACCTGATCGCCGTCGGCGGTGACCCGGAGGTCGCCAGGCTCTCCGGGGTTCGCAACACCCGGATCCTTGTCACCGCGCACGTGCTGTGCTCGCTGTGCGCCGGTCTCGCCGGCATCTACCTCGCCAGCCGGCTCGGCTCGGGCGCTCCGCGGGTGGGCACCGAAGGCCTGTACGACCTGGAGTCGATCGCCGCGGTGGTCCTCGGCGGCACCGCCCTGGCCGGCGGGATCGGCGGGGTGGCCGGCACCGTCGGCGGGGTGCTGCTTCTCGCCGGCATCGACGCGATCTTCAACCAGCTCGAGGTGGATGCGTTCTTCAAGCAGGTCATCCGTGGCGTCATCATCATTGCGGCGGTCGCCGTCTACGCCCGGCGCAACCGGGAAGGACGGCGTGCCGGCCATGCGGATCGCTGAGCGTCGCCCGCTTCCGGTGCGGCTGCCGCGAGTGCGCGCGGGCAGCCTGATCCCGATCCTCGTGCTCCTCGCGGTGCTGCTCGTGCTGGTCGCGGTCCGTCAGCCCGGCTTCCTCGCCCCGCCGTCGCTGATGTCCTTCCTCGGCCGTTCCACGCCGATCATCCTGCTCGCCGCCGGTCAGTACTTCGTGATCGTCTCCGGCGAGTTCGATCTCTCCGTCGGCTCCCTGGTCACCGCGCAGGTGGTCGTGGCGGCCCGGCTCATCGACAGCGACCCGTCGCGTACGTGGCCGGTGGTGGCGCTGCTGCTCGCCTTCGGCGTGGCCGTCGGCCTCGTCAACGGTCTCGTCACGACCCGGCTTCGGGTGCCGTCGTTCATCAGCACCCTCGGCATGTTGCTGATCCTCGTCGGCGCCGTCTACCTCTGGTCCGACGGCGCCCCGAAAGGCGGGCTGTCGGAGGAGTTCCGGCGGTTCGGCCGGCGAGCGTTCGAGGACGTGCCCGCGCTGGGCCGGGTGCCGTACGCACTGCTCGTCCTGCTGGCCGTGGCCACCCTGGCCGTGCTGCTGAGCCGTAGCGACTTCGGCCGCACACTGGCGGCCGTCGGCGGCAACCCCCGGACCGCCGAGCTGAGCGGTGTCCGGGTGTGGCGTGCCAAGACCATCGCGTTCGTCCTCAGCGGTCTCGCGGCTGCGCTGGCGGCGATCCTCCTCGGTGGATACAGCGGCGTCTCGTTCCAGGCGGGCGCCGGCCTGGAGTTCGCGGCGATCACGGCGGTGGTGCTCGGCGGCGTCGCCCTGGGTGGTGGCCGCGGCTCGGTAGTCGGCGCGATGCTCGGCGCGCTGACCCTGGAGACGCTGTTCGCCTTGCTCAATCTCTACGGCGTCGCCGGCGCCCTCAAATCCACCGTCCAGGGCGCGATCATCCTGCTCGCTGTGGCGGTCTCGTCCGTTCGTCCCGTATCGAGGTAAGGGGATCCCGTGCGCCGCACCATGAGCGTCGTAGCCGTGGGAGCGCTGTTGCTGCTCGCCGGCTGTGCCACCGATGAACCGAGCACCGCGTCATCGGCCGCCGCCTCCGAGGCCGCCGGCTCCGGCACCGGCGAGCAGTCCAAGTTCTTCGTGCAGGCGGACTACGACAGGGAGCTCGCACTCCTCGATGCCGCGCCGACCGGGCCGGCCGGCAAGCCGTGGGAGCAGGCGCTGCAACCGGAGATGGCCGACACCGCGAAGTTCAAGAAGGCCGGACCGCACAAGATCTGCTTCTCCAACGCCGGGTTGAACAACCCGTGGCGTCAGGTGGGCTTCAAGACCATGCAGGCCGAGGTCGAGGCCCAGGGGAACCGTATCGAGCAGTTCGTCCACATCGACGCCGAGGGCAAGGACCAGAAGCAGATCGCGGATATAAACGACCTGCTCGGCAAGGGCTGTGACGCGCTCATCGTCTCGCCGAACACCACCGCCACCCTGACCCCGGCCGTGGCCGCCGCCTGCGAGAAGGGCCTGCCGGTCATCGTCTTCGACCGGGGCGTCGACACCACCTGCCCGGTGACCTTCATCAATCCGATCGGCGGCTACGGCTTCGGTCATGTCGCCGCGGACTTCGTCAGCGGAAAGTTGAAGCCGGGCGGCAAGGTGCTCGCCCTGCGGATCCTGCCGGGCGTCGACGTCCTGGAGACCCGCTGGTCGGCCGCGAAGGTCGCCTTCGACAAGGCGGGCGTCAACGTGGTCGGCGTCGAGTTCACCGACGGCGACCCGGCCAAGACCAAGAAGATCGTCAACGACTACCTGCAGCGGTACGGCACGATCGACGGCGTCTGGATGGACGCGGGGGCGGTCGCGGTCGCGGCGGTCGAGGCGTTCCTCGACGCCGGGCAGCCGGTGCCCCCGATCAACGGCGAGGACCAGCTCGACTTCCTGCAGCTGTGGAAGGACAAGAAGCTCACGGCGATCGCGCCGACCTACCCGACCTATCAGTGGCGTACCCCCGTCATCGCCGCCCTGCGGATCCTGGACGGCCAGCAGGTGCCGAGCCCGTGGAAGCTCCCGCAGCCCACCATCACCCAGGACAATCTCGACCAGTACGCCGATCCGGACATGCCCCCGCTGCACTACGCGATGTGCGGTTGCACCGACCTGCCCGGCTACCCGGATCGCTGGAAGTAGTCCCGTGCGCGCCATCGGTGTCAACCCGTGGGTGTGGACCTCGCCGGTCGACGACGCGGCCCTGGCCGACCTGATTCCGCGGATCGCCGGATTCGGGTTCGACACGGTCGAGTTGCCGATCGAGCGACTCGGCGACTGGGATCCGGCTCGTACCCGGGATCTGCTGGCGGAGTACGCCCTGACCGTGGCCGGGGTCTGCGCCGTCACCTCGCCCGGACGTGATCTCGTCAACGCCTCGCCGGAGACGGTCGCCTCCACCGTGGCGTATCTCATGGCCTGCGTCGACCAGGCGGCGGCGGTCGGTGCCGGGTGTGTCGGTGGACCGGTCTACGCCGCGGTCGGGCGGACCTGGCACATGTCCGCGGCGGCTCGCGCGACGTGTTATGCCGACCTGCGCCGCGCCCTGCGGCCGGTGGCCGACCACGCGGGGCAGCGGGGAGTGAGCATCGGCGTGGAACCCCTCAACCGTTACGAGACGAGCGTCGTCAACACCGTGGAGCAGGCGGTGGAGATGATCGACGGCCTGCCGCCGAGCGTCGGTCTCATGATCGATACGTACCACATGAACATCGAGGAGGCCGATCCCTGCGCGGCTCTGGCGCTCGCCGGCCCGTACCTCAAGCACGTCCAGGTGAGCGGTACGAATCGCGGCGCACCCGGCAGCGACCACTTCGACTGGCCCCGGTTCCTCGCCACCCTGGCCGCGACCGGCTACCGGGGTCCGGTGTGCATCGAGTCGTTCACCGCGGGCAACGAGGCCATCGCGACCGCGGCCGCGGTCTGGCGACCGCTCGCCCCGTCGCAGGACGCCCTTGCTCGCGACGGACTGTCCTTTCTGCGTGCCGCGTTGCGCGAAATCGGCGGACGTCAGCGACCCGCGGTCGTCACGACCGGCGAGGAATCGCAAGCCCCGGGTCGCGGGCCGCCGGCTCGCCGTCGACCGGAACCCGGCGGAAGGCACGCGACGCCGGCCGTCGTGCGGTCGACGCATTGAACCTTTCAACCTGACATCGGGCCTCAGCGGCCGAGCACGAACCTCACTGCATCGAAAAATGTCAATTCCAGAATTATCCCATCAGCGAACTCGCGAACGGCCGTTCCGGGCTGAATTCCGACGCGGTTCCGAAGCGCCGACAGATGGCGAGAACCACATTTTGGAGGTCGCATCAAGGTGACCGACGAGGCGAACATCGGCGATGACGCCATCGCGATCAGCGACAGCGGGCGGCGGTCGGGTGCACAGGCCGCCGCATCACCGCGAGCCGACCGAATGCCGGCCTGATGCGGACCGGTGGGACCGACGAGCGGAGCCTGGTCGTCGCGGCGGAGGCCGGTGACCGGAGGGCGCTCGACGATCTGGCCAGAGTCAGCCTGCCGCTCGTGTACACCATCGCCCGCAGGGCCCTGGGCGGGCTCCCGGACGTCGACGACGTCGTGCAGGACACCATGTTGCGGGCGGTGCGGGACCTGCGCAGCCTGCGCACCCCGGAGAGCTTCCGTCCGTGGCTGGCGGCGATCGCGACACGCCAGGTGAGCAGTCATCTGCACCGGCGGCAGGCGGACGCCGAGCGTGCCGTACCTCTTGAGGAGATGGCCGAGCCGCCGCACGCCGATGCCGAGAACCTGGTCCTCGCATGTGTGGAGCTGTCCCGGGGCCGCCGGCAGGTGGTGCGTGCGAGCCGGTGGCTAGATCGCGGCGACCGGGAGGTGCTGTCGTTGTGGTGGCGGGAGGCGGCCGGCCGGCTGACCAGGGCCGAACTGGCGGAGGCGCTGGCGACGAGCGTCGCACACGCCGGTGTGCGCCTCCAGCGGATGCGCAGCCAGCTGGATCTCTGCCGGTCACTGGTCGCCGCCCTGGACGTGAGTCCCCGATGTGCGCAGCTGACGGTCGCTCTGGACGGCTGGGGTGGCCGCCCGAGCGCACTGTGGCGTAAGCGCATTCTGCGGCACGCCCGGTGTTGCTCCGCCTGCGCCCGGGCCGCCGACGGGTTGAGCCCGCTCGATCGGCTGACTGCCTGTCTCGCGTTGTTCCCCGTCTCGCCGGCTCTGCTGGCCACGGCGCGGCGACCGTCCGGTTCCCGCGTCCGATAACAGAAATTCTTCATGATTTTTTCGCGTCCCTTCCGAATTTCGAAGGATTCGCCAAGTGGACACCACGATGCGTGTTTTGCATTGACAGTCATCGCTTGATTAAGGTCCTGGGACCTGGCAGTGTCGGTGACGTCAACACGCCGGTGTTATTGCAATCGGTCACTGTTTTCCCGAGGTGCCGGCTATTCGACCACTGCAGCCCGGGGCGGGGTTGCGCGGCTTCCGGAAGCGACGGCAGCGGCATGACGCCGACATGCATCGCTGCCTGAGCGATCCGGAAAGTGGCTGGCGCGGAGCGGGCAAGCTCCGCGCCAGCCCAGCGGCGCCCCGCAGCGGCTCGCCCGGGATCACCGTCCGTGAATGGAGAACGAACATGTCCGAGGGGACACGCGGGCGAGTGCTCACCGCAGGCGCCATCGGGGCCGGCGCGGCGCTGCTGCCGACCGGCTGGACGGCTGCCGACCGGCCCGGTTCAGCCGCGCTGCCTGAGGTGCTGGCCGCCGAGAACCTCGCGCCCTGGTACGACGAGCCGGCCGGCAAGGACTGGCCGCGGATGCTGCCGCCCGGCAACGGGCGTCTCGGCGCGATGGTCTTCGGCAACGTCGACACCGAACGGCTGCAACTCAACGAAGACACGGTCCGGGCGGGCGGGCCCCACGACTCCGCCAACACCCGCGGGCGGCCAACCTCGCCGAGATCCACCGGCGGGTCTTCGCGGGCGCAGGATCTGATCAACCAGATGATGATGGGCAGCCCGGACGGGCGGTTGGCCGGTCAGCCGGTCGGCAACCTCCGGCTGGCCCTCGGGGAGGGGCACCAGCAGCCTGTCGCAGCACCGCCGGATCCTGGATCTGACCACAGTCACGGTCTGCGTGCTCAACGGGGTGCGCCACCACCCCACAACGGATCACTCGCCGCCGGCGTCTCCACCACCTTCGGCTTCACCGCAACCGTGACCGGTACGAACAATCCACCGGCCGCCATCACCTGCTGCTGCCCGCCTTGCGCGCCGGCCGGGAACCACCCGTGCCGGTCACGGCGGGTCGGCGGGCCCTGTTCCTGGCCACCGCGATCGTCCGCTCGTTCGGGACGGGCCGGCGAGTGCCCACCGGAACGCAGGCCGATCCCGCGGCCCGCTGACCGATGTGGCGGCGCCGGCCGTACGCATACGCCAGGGGAATCGCAGGCGTTCGCCTGCTGCGCCGGCCGACGGTGTACCGATCACCGTCGGCACCCTCGCCGCCGTGCCGCTGGGCGCGGCCGATGCGCTCGATGCCGCGGACGCCAGGGCCAAGGGACAGCGATGAGCGCCGTGGCGGCGCCCGCCAGTGCCGCGCGGACCGGGGAGGCTCCCATGCGGCGCAATGTCACAGCGGGTGCATTGACATCTCTCTATGTTATCCATAACATCAGACGTCATACCAATCTACTGCCTGCGAGTAAACTCAGCGGGCGACCGCTTGTTAGCGCTCACAAGGTCGCTGTGGGGGAGCGAAAGGCTCCCTGGTGCGGCGGCCCGGACCAGTGCTGGACGCTCCCGTGACGCACCGCGAGGAGACATCGCATGACTGAGGTGACACGCAGGAACCTGCTCGCCGCCGGGATGGCCGGCGCCGCACTGCTGCCGACCGGGTGGACCGCTGCCGCCCGGGCCGGCACGGCGCCGCCGGCGGGCGTGCCGGCCGCCGGGGACCTGGCGCTCTGGTACGACGAGCCCGCGGGAACGGACTGGCTGCGGGCACTGCCGCTCGGCAACGGGCGCCTCGGCGCCATGGTGTTCGGCAACATCGACACCGAACGCCTACAACTCAACGAGGACACCGTGTGGGCGGGCGGACCCTACGACTCGGCCAACACCCGCGGTGCGGCCAACCTCGCCGAGATCCGGCGGCGGGTCTTCGCCGACCAGTGGACCTCGGCCCAGGATCTGATCAACCAGACGATGCTCGGCAACCCCGTGGGGCAGCTGGCGTACCAGCCCGTCGGCAATCTGCGGCTCGCGTTCGGCAGCGCCAGCGGCGCCTCGCAGTACAACCGGACTCTGGACCTGACCACCGCCACGGCGACCGCCACGTACGTGCTCAACGGCGTGCGGTATCAACGGGAGGTGTTCGCGAGTGCCCCCGACCAGGTCGTGGCGATTCGGCTGACGGCCGACCGTGCCAACGCGATCACCTTCACCGCCACGTTCGACAGCCCGCAGAAGACGACCGCGTCCAGCCCGGATTCCACGACGATCGCCCTCGACGGCATCACCGGCGCCATGGAAGGCATTGCCGGCTCCGTCCGGTTCCTCGCCCTGGCTGCAGCGAGCGCCGCCGGGGGCACAGTCAGCAGCTCCGGCGGCACGCTGCGGGTCTCCGGTGCCACCAGCGTCACCGTGCTGGTGTCCATCGGGTCCAGCTACGTCGACTACCGCACGGTCAACGGCGACTATCAGGGCATCGCACGGCGGCACCTGACCGCCGCCCGCAACGCCGCCTTCGACCAGCTGCGCACCCGGCACATCGCCGATCACCAGGCGCTGTTCAACCGGGTGACGATCGATCTGGGCCGCACCGCGGCGGCCGATCAGACCACCGACGTACGCATCGCCCAGCACGCGAGCGTCAACGACCCGCAGTTCTCGGCCCTGCTGTTCCAGTACGGCCGGTACCTGCTGATCGCCTCCTCGCGACCGGGCACCCAGCCGGCGAACCTGCAAGGCATCTGGAACCAGGAGATGGCACCGTCCTGGGACTCCAAATACACCGTCAACGCGAACCTGCCGATGAACTACTGGCCGGCCGATTCCACCAACCTCGCCGAATGCTTCCTGCCGGTCGCCGACATGGTCAAGGACCTGACGGTCACCGGCGCCCGCACCGCAAGCGTGCAGTACGGCGCCGGCGGCTGGGTGACCCACCACAACACTGACGCCTGGCGCGGGTCGTCCGTCGTCGACGGCGCGTTGTGGGGCATGTGGCAGACCGGGGGCGCCTGGCTCGCCACGATGCTGTGGGACCACTACCAGTTCACCGGAGACGTCGACTTCCTCCGCGCCAACTATCCCGCGATGAAAGGCGCCGCACAGTTCTTCCTCGACTCGCTGGTGACCCACCCGTCGCTCGGATATCTGGTCACCAACCCCTCGAACTCCCCGGAACTGCCCCACCACCCGAACGCCAGCGTGTGCGCCGGGCCGACGATGGACAACCAGATCCTGCGCGACCTGTTCAACGGCGTCGCACGGGCCACCGAGGTCCTCGGTGTGGACGCTTCCTTCCGCGGCCAGATCCTGGCGGCACGAGACAGGCTGGCACCGACCCGGGTCGGCTCACGTGGCAACATCCAGGAGTGGCTCGCCGACTGGGTGGAGACCGAACGGACACACCGGCACGTCTCCCACCTGTACGGCCTGCATCCGAGCAACCAGATCACCCGGCGGGGAACGCCGCAGCTGTACCAGGCCGCGCGCCAGACCCTGGAACTGCGCGGCGACGACGGCACCGGCTGGTCGCTGGCGTGGAAGATCAATTTCTGGGCGCGGCTGGAAGACGGCGCGCGCGCCCACAAACTCGTCCGCGACCTGGTGCGGACCGACCGGCTCGCGCCCAACATGTTCGACCTGCACCCGCCGTTCCAGATCGACGGCAACTTCGGCGCCACCTCGGGCATCGCCGAGATGCTGCTGCACAGCCACAACGGGGAACTGCACGTACTGCCCGCACTGCCGTCAGCCTGGCCGGCCGGTAGCGTCACCGGTCTGCGCGGCCGGGGCGGCTACACCGTCGGTGCCTCCTGGAACGCCACCGGAACCGCACTCGTCATCACCCCCGACCGCAGCGGCACGGTCCGGGTCCGCAGCCGTGTCTTCACCGGCACCTTCGAACTGCGCGACGAGACGAGCGGAGCCACCGTGCAACCGACGCGGCTGGAGACCGACCTCGTGCAGTTCGCCGTCCAGGCCGGCCACACCTATCGCAGCTCGGCCGCGCGGTCGGGGCCGGTGGAACCCGGCGTGAACTACCGGCTGGTCGCCCAGCACAGCGGAAAGGCCGCCGACATCACCGGCACGTCGACCGCCGCGGGCGCGCTGCTGATCCAGTGGCAGGCCGGCACCGGTCTCAACCAGCAGTTCGATTTCCTGTCCTCCGGCGGCGGCTACTACCGGATCCGGGCCCGGCACAGCGGTCTCGTCCTCCAGGTCGCCGGCACCGGCACCGGTGCCGACGTCACCCAGCAGCCCGACGCCAACTCGGCCGGCCAGCAGTGGCTGGTGGAGGACCAGGGCAGCGGGGTGGTCAGGCTGGTCAACCGCCAGAGCGGACTGGCCTTGGACGTGTGGCAGGCCTCCACCGCCGACGGTGCGCGGATCTCGCAGTGGACCCCCGGCAGCGGCGCCAACCAGCGTTTCCAGCTCCAGCGAATCTGATCGACCGAACTCCACGCCTGGCCGGTTCGCTGGAACGGTCGCGCGGATCTCTCCAACGGGTTCGCCCGGCTTCTATCCTTCGAGGAACTCGGTGGGATCGCCGCCGTTCTGAAAGTGGCCGCACCGGAGGAAAAACTGGACATTTGTCATGATCTGGGCGTGTGGCTCATGTATGCCCACGACACCAAAACGGTGCGGTTTGATCTTGAGATCCCGCCGACACCTACGCGCTGCCGCCGGATCCCGTTGCGCAGGCCAACCGGTGCTCATTTGGCAACTCCAGCCCGCTCAACAACATCGACACCAGCGGGCACAATCCGGCGGCCTTGGGCTTGTTCGGCGGCGTCGCGCTCGGTTCGAACCCGGTGGGATGGGCGATCCTCGGGGTAGTCGCGATCGCTGGCACTGCTGTCACGCTCTACCACGGCGAGCAGTGGTATCAGAATCAGCAGTCGTCGGGCGGCTCGGCCACCGCGACGCAGTACAACTCCTACGCCTACGCGCAGAACGACTACGCGGCCCGGCTCAACGGCCAGACACTGGCGCAGGCGTGTGCGCAGGCCCAGCAGGCCAGCGCAATTCCTGGAGATGCGAACCCGACAATGAGCAGGTCGGTCGCATAACACTTTCGCGGAAACGATTTCTTTCACGATGTGAGCGCGGTCGAGCGCTCAAAAAGTCAGCCTTGAATGTCTCGAAACATCCTGGCAATCTCCCATGGGAGTGTTAGCGCTCTCATCCCCGATTCGCCCGTCCGTCCACAGCGCGCCAGAAGTGGACGGGTGAGCGATAACGAGCCTGCTCGTTACCCAGGAGGCTTTGCCATGCCCACTCGAAGTCGGCGATTCCATTCGACCGTACTCGCTGCTGCTCTTGCCGTTGCCTTTGTGCTCTTCCATCCCGCCGCGGCGGCCGCCGAATCCAACGGCGGCACCCGCGTCATGCCGCTCGGCGACTCCATCACCGAAGGCACCCAGATCCCAGGCGGCTACCGGATCGGGCTCTGGCAGCGCCTGGCGTCCGCCGGATACCGCGCCGACTTCGTCGGCACCCAGTTCAACGGGCCGGCCAACCTCGGCGACCACGACCACCAGGGCCATCCCGGCTGGCGCATCGACCAGATCGATGCCAACGTCACCGGCTGGCTGCGCACCACCACCCCGCGCACCGTGCTGCTGCACATCGGCACCAACGACATCCTGCAGAACTACAACGTGTCCGGCGCGCCGGGCCGGCTGTCCACCCTGATCGACCGGATCACCAGCACCGTGCCGTCGGCGGACGTTTTCGTGGCCACGATCATCCCGCTCGCCAACTCCGGTCAGGAGGCTGCCGCCCGCACCTACAACGCGGCCCTGTCCACGATCGTGCGAAGCAAGGGCTCGCGAGTGCACCTGGTCGACATGCACGCCGCCCTCACCACCGCCGACCTGATCGACGGCATCCACCCGACCGCCGCCGGCTACGACAAGATGGCCGCCACCTGGTACGCCGCACTGCGCTCGGTGCCGGGCACCATCGGCGACCCGAGCAGCGGCAGCGGCAACGCGCTGGTCAATGCCGCTTCCGGGCGCTGCCTGGACGTCCCCGGCAGCAGCACCGCCAACGGCACCCAGCCGATCATCTGGGACTGCAGCGGCGCCGCCAACCAGCGGTGGGCCTACGACGGGCAGACCCTGCGCTCGCTGGGCAAATGCCTCGACTCGCCGACCGGCGCCACCAGCGGCGCCAGGGCCCAGCTATGGGATTGCAGCGGCGCCGCCAACCAGCGGTGGAGCCACACCTCCGGCGGCACGATACGCAACGCCCAGTCGGGTCTGTGCGCGGAGAGCGGCAATACCACCAACGGCTCCACCGTCACCCTGCGAACCTGTACCGGGTCCGCCGCACAGAACTGGACCAGACGATGAGAAGACTCGCCGCGGCCACCGTCGTCGCACTGCTGGGCATGACGCTCGGTCTCGCCGTCACCGGCACCGCGTCCGCCGCCACGATCGACACCAGCGCCTCCTACGTGCTGGTCAACCGGACCAGCGGGAAGGCCCTCGACCTTTACAACCAGGCCACCAACGACGGTGCCCGGATCACCCAGTGGAGCCGAAACGACCAGGGCCAGCAGCAGTGGCAGTTCGTCGACTCCGGCGGCGGTTTCTACCGCCTGAGGTCCAAGCTGTCCGGCAAGGTCCTTGACATCACCGGCAATTCCACCGCCGACGGGGCCGCCGTCATCCAATGGACCGACAACAACGCCACCAACCAGCAGTTCAGCGTGCAGGACATCGACGGCTACATCCAGCTGATCAGCCGCAGCAGCGGCAAGGCGGTGGAGGTGCAGGGCGCGTCCACCGCAGACGGCGCGAACATCGTCCAGTACACCGACTGGAACGGCGCCAACCAGCAGTGGCAACTCGTCAAACTCGGCACGAGCACACCGGGCACCGGAACCTTCACCAACCCGGTGGTGTGGCAGGACTTCGCCGACGGCGACATCATCCGGGTCGGCGACGCCTACTACTACTCGGCGTCGACCATGCACTACTCCCCGGGCGCACCGATCCTGCGCTCGTACGACCTGGTCAACTGGGAGTACGCCGGGCACTCGGTGCCCCGGCTGGACTTCGACTCGGCCGCCTACGACCTGTCCGGCGGCCGCGCCTACGTGAAGGGCATCTGGGCATCGACGTTGAACTACCGGCCCAGCAACAGCACCTACTACTGGCTGGGCTGCACCGAGTTCAACCGCACCTACGTCTACACGGCGTCGGCGGTCGACGCGACGTGGTCGAAGAAGGCGCGGATCAACAACTGCTACTACGACGCCGGTCTGCTGTTCGACAACGACACCCCGTATGTGGCCTACGGCAACGGCACGATCAGCGTCGCCCAGCTGTCGTCCGATCTGACCTCGCAGGTGCGGGCGCAGACGGTCTACACCACCCCGTCGAACATCGGCACCCTCGAGGGCGCGCGCATGTACAAGCGCGGCAACTACTACTACATCTGGCTCACCCGCCCCGCCAACGGCCAGTACGTCCTGCGATCAACGAGCCCGTGGGGCCCGTACGAGCAACGCCAGGTCCTTCTTGATCTTCCCGGTCCGATTTCCGGCGGGGGAGTGCCGCACCAGGGCGGTCTGGTCCAGACGCAGAACGGTGACTGGTGGTACATGGCGTTCACCGACGCCTATCCCGGCGGGCGGGTGCCGACACTGGCCCCGATCACCTGGAGCAACGACTGGCCGGTGCTGACCACGGTCAACGGCCGCTGGGGCGCCACCTACCCGAAGCCGAACATCACCACCTCGAAGACCGTCTCATCGATGATCGGGCCGGACACCTTCACCGGCCCCACCCTCGGACGCCGCTGGGAATGGAACCACAACCCCGACACCAGCAGATACAGCGTCGGCAACGGGCTCCGGCTGTCCACCGCGACCGTCACCAACGACCTCTACAACGCCCGCAACACGCTCACCCACCGCATCCAGGGACCGTCCTCGACCGCGACCATCGAACTGGACTACTCCCAGATGGCCAACGGCGACCGGTCCGGGCTCGCCATGCTGCGCGACCAGTCGGCGTGGATCGGCATCCGCAAGGACAACGGCGTCACCCGGGTCTCGATGACCAACGGCCTCACCATGAACTCCAGCTGGGCCACCACCGGCACCGGCACCGAGGCCGCAGGTGCGACCGTCTCCGGCGGCAGGATCTGGTTGCGGGCCACCGCCGACATCAGACCCGGATCCGGGCGTACGGCCACCTTCTCCTACAGCACCAACGGCAGCACCTTCACCACGCTGGGCCCGGCGTTCACCCTCAACAACGCCTGGCAGTTCTTCATGGGCTACCGCTTCGGCATCTTCAACTACGCCACCCAGTCCCTCGGCGGCGCGGTCACCGTCAACCGCTTCGACCTCACCGCGCCTTAAGGAGCACTGATGACCGGATCTCGATCGATTCAGGTCGGCATGGTGTCGGCCGCCCTGGTGACGGCCTCGGCGGCGGTCGCGGTGACCCTGCCCGCGGGCGCCGCCGCGGCCGGCTGCTCGGTGAACTACACCGTGTCGTCGCAATGGCAGGGCGGCTTCAACGCCGACGTGGCCGTCACGAACCTCGGCGACCCGCTCTCCGGCTGGACACTGACCTGGGCCTACGGCGCCGGGCAGAAGGTCAGCCAGGCGTGGAACGCCACGGTGAGCCAGAGCGGCACGACGGTGACCGCGGCCAACGTGGCCTACAACGGTTCGGTGCCGACGAACGGCTCGGTGTCGTTCGGCTTCACCGGCTCGTGGACCGGCAGCAACCCCGTCCCGTCGGCCTTCAGCCTCAACGGCGTGGCGTGCACCGGGGCGCCGGTGCCGAGCTCACCGTCGAGCCCCGCACCGTCGAACTCACCGTCCACCCCCGGCGGCAACTGCACGCTGCCGTCGAGTTACCGGTGGACGTCGAGCGGCGTGCTGGCGAACCCGAAGAACGGCTGGGTCTCGCTCAAGGACTTCACCAACGTCGTCCACAACGGCAAACACCTGGTGTACGCCTCCAACGTCAACGGCTCCTCGTACGGCTCGATGAACTTCACCCCGTTCACCAACTGGTCCGACATGGCCACCACCGGCCAGAACGGGATGAGCCAGGGCGCCGTGGCCCCCACACTGCTCTACTTCGCCCCGAAGAACATCTGGGTGCTGGCCTACCAATGGGGCGCGTGGCCGTTCATCTACCGCACCTCCAGCGACCCGACCAACCCCAACGGCTGGTCCGCGCCGCAGCCGCTGTTCACCGGCAGCATCTCCGACTCCGGCACCGGCCCGATCGACCAGACCCTGATCGCCGACGGGCAGAACATGTACCTGTTCTTCGCCGGTGACAACGGCAAGATCTACCGGGCCGGCATGCCGCTCGGGAACTTCCCCGGCAGCTTCGGCTCCTCCTACACCACGATCATGAGCGACACGAGGAACAACCTGTTCGAAGCGCCCGAGGTCTACAAGGTGCAGGGCCAGAATCAGTACCTGATGATCGTCGAGGCGATCGGGTCCAGCGGCAGCCGGTACTTCCGGTCGTTCACCGCCACCAGCCTCAACGGCAACTGGACGCCGCAGGCCGCCACCGAGAGCAACCCGTTCGCCGGCAAGGCCAACAGCGGCGCCACCTGGACCAACGACATCAGCCACGGCGACCTGGTCCGCACCAACCCGGACCAGACCAAGACCATCGACCCCTGCAACCTGCAACTGCTCTACCAGGGCAAGAACCCCAACGCCGGCGGCGACTACAACCAGCTGCCGTGGCGGCCCGGTCTGCTCACCCGGCAACGCTGAACGTTCGCGCCAGGGCGGCTCATCACCCGCCCTGGCGCATACCTCCATGCGTAACGAGGGCCCCTCGGGGAGCGGCGGCATTCATCACCGAAGACGGCCGGTGTGGTGAGCGCCCACAGGATCTGCAACGATGAATCATGACCTCCGGATCGCGGAACGGTTGGGATCTTCCGGCAGCGATTGCGGGTGCGATCGCCCTGATCATGATCTTTCTCTATGCAGGACTGATACGTCAGCAGGGCGGTCAGGTGGCGGCCTGGTTCCTCGCCGGACTGGCGATCGCAGCACTTCTTTCGATCTATGGTGCAGCTCGCGCAGCGCCCGGGCGCCGGTCGGTGCTGGCGGTGTCGGGCATGATGATGGTGGCACTCGGCCTTCTCGGCATCCTGTCGATCGGACTACCCATCCTCGGTGCGGGTGTCCTGGCCCTGGTCGCTGCCACGCGCGCAGCGGGCGCCGGGGCCGGGCCGCCCGCTCGGTAGAGGCTACGGACCTGCCGTTGAGCGTCCGCCAGTACCTCGAGCCTTACGTGTAGGTCGAGATCATCTCGGTTCACGGTGATGGCCTGCCTCGGCACCGGATGATCGAAGGCGTGGGTGCACAGGACCCTGACCGCGTTCGCGCGTACCCGGCCGTCACGGTCTGCGCCTTAAGATCAGGAGCCAGCAGTACAGCAGAGGCCCAGTGAGGGACCCCCGACGTCTGGCCTACTGCTTGCCGAGCGCCACGACGGGAATCAAGTCGGAGGCTGTCGTCGTCGCCGGGCCTCGATGCGCGCCCACATGGGCAGCGCCGAGACATCGCTCGGGTCAGTGGCGGGCCACCGCACTTCTTCTACCCTGAGGGCCATGTCGAACAGGCTCGATGTGGTGACGGGTGAGGTCCGGCCGGAGCGACGGCTCATCCTGGTGCTCGGCGGCAGCGGGGGCGGAACGCTGGCGCCGGACTTCAGCCGGAGACGGCTATGTTACGCCGGCCCGGACGAGTTGTACCTGATCAGTTCGAATGAGCGCAGCCATCCCGCGATCGTCAGCCTGGAGGCCTGGGACGGCGAGCCGTCGTCGTCACCTGATGCGGACGCCACCGACGTGACGGAGATGGAGCTACGGGACGGCACGGCGGTGCTCACGTTCCTCGGCGAGCGGGTGTGCAGTCCGGTGCTGACCGTCGGGCCGCCGGGGCGTTACGGCGTGCGCGTCGAGGTGACCGACGGCGACCCTGAGCGCCTGCGTGTCGGATTCTGGCCTCTTGACGAGGTTGCAAGCATCGATCGCCATCGATAACTTAACCGATTGAGTTCGCGGAGCCCGGCGAGCTCCTCCCTCTCGATCGAGGGCATGGTCACGCACTGCACGATGTGATCGGTTTCGGTCATGGTCGGGGCGTCGGCATAGACGGCTGTGGAATCGGCGATCCGGACCTCGAAGTCGTTCTCGGTCAGGAAGGGCACGAAGAGGTCGGTGGCTTCGACCGGCCGATGGCCTTCCCGGCCGCCGCGGACCACTAGACATCTTTCGGGGTCAGGGTTTGTGCCAGGTCTATTGAAGACGCTTTTGGGGGATCGACCCGTTTCGGTGGTTTCGGGTGTGCTGGAAGCATGCGATACGGCGATGGCGGTGGCCTGAACCAGGCCCAGCGGGAACGGCGTGAGCAGGTGCGCTGGCAGGCAGCGGGCCTGTTCGCGGCGGGCGTGCCGACGCCTCGGGTCGCGAAGATCCTGGAAGTGTCGGAGAAGTCGGCCTACCAGTGGCGGCGGGCGTGGACAGCCGGCGGAACCGCCGCGCTGGCCTCCAAGGGCGCCCCGGGTCCGGACCCGAAGCTGTCGGACACCCAGTTGCAGCGGCTACGCCAGCGTCTGGACGCCGGTCCCGCGGCGGCCGGTTACGGCGAGGACCAGCGGTGGACCCTCGCCCGGGTGGCCGCCCTGATCGCGACGCTGTTCCACCTGCGGGTCGGGGTGACCACGGCGTGGCAGGCCATGCAACGGCTCGGCTACACCGCCCAGATGCCGGTGCACCGGGCGATCGAACGCGACGAGGACGCGATCGCCCACTGGCGCAGATACCGGTGGCCGGCGCTAAAAGAGTCGCCGCGAGAAGCGGCGCGTGGATCTGTTTCGCCGACGAGTGCGGACAGACGCTGAGAGCTTGCAAGGCCACCACCTGGGCGCCGAAGGGCGTGACCCCGATCGTCAAGGTGACCGCGAAGGGCACCGTACGGGTATCGGTGGCCGGGTTGTGCTGCTACCGGCCCGGGCACCGCAGCCGGATGATCTACCGCACCCTGCTCTACCGCGGCCGCAAAGGCGAGCAGAAAGGATTCCGCGAACCGCAGCTGATCGGCCTGCTCGACGCCGCCCACCAGCAGCTGCAGGGCCCGATCGTCCTGATCTGGGACCGGCTGTCGCAGCACAAGACCCCAGCCATTCGCGCCGCGATCGCCCGCCGGTCCTGGCTACGCGTCTACGAGTTGCCGTCCTACGCGCCCGAGCTCGACCCCGTCGAAAAGGTCTGGTCGACGCTGAAACGCAGCATGGCCAACCACGCCGTCCGCACCGCCACTACCTTGGCCGCAGCGGTGAAGACACGACTCAAACGCATGCAATACCGCCACGACCTGGTCGACGGCTACCTCGCCAGCACCGGACTATCCCCACCAGCCCCAGCCAGACCCTGACCCCGAAAGATGTCTAGAGCTTTGGGCATCTCCAACGCCCATCAGATCGACGGCGATCACTCGCGCGTGTCTCAGAGCCCGGGCCGACGGCCGATCAACCTCGTGCCGAGCGTAGTGGCAGCGAGGCGACACGACCTGACCAGGAGCCGGCCCGCGTCCGAGGGAGCGGGAGATCGCCGGTTGGCGATCCCGAGCGGTTGAGTGCCACCGGCTCCTGCTCGTGGACACACGTGTGTCAGAGGTCCAGTACGAGCCGATCTCCCACAGCCCGGGACACGCAGATGAACATGGTGTCGTGGGCCGCCCGTTCGTCCTCGCTGAGCAGACTGTCACGATGATCGACGACACCGTCGAGGACGGCGGTCTCGCAGGTGCCGCACGTGCCTTCCCGGCACGAGGACAACACCTCCACGCCGGCTCTTTCGAGCACGTCGAGGACGGACCGATCGGCGGGCACGGTCACCGTCAGCCCACTCCTCTCAAGATCAACATCAAACGCGCGATCCGGTACGGGCTGAGCCCGCTCCTCAGGGGTGAAGCGCTCGAGGTGTACCGGATGTCTGCGCTGCTCCACGGCACGCAGCAGGCTCTCCGGCCCGCAACAGTAGACGAGCGTGTCCGGCGCTGAGCCGTCGAGCAGCGCATCCAGGTCCATCAGACCGTGCGTATCCTCGGGATACAGGAACACCTGATCGCCGTACGAGCTGGTCAGCCCGTGACCGAAAGGCATCGACGTGATGTTCCGTCCGGCGTAGTGCAGTTCCCACCCGGCTCCGGCGGCGGCCACCTCGGCGATCATCGGCAGGATCGGCGTGATACCGATTCCGCCGGCGATGAACAGGTAGCGGACCGCAGAGCGCAGCGGGAAGCGGTTACGGGGCTCACTCACCTCCACCTGGTCGTTCTCGGCAAGTCGGTCGTGGACGTGCCGGGAGCCGCCGCGGCCGTCGGCCTCCCGGCGTACCGCGATCCGCCACACCGAGCGGTCGCCCGGATCGCCGCACAGCGAGTACTGCCGGACCAGACCGGCGCTCAGAATCACGTCGACGTGCGCGCCGGGCTCCCATTCGGGCAGGTCCGCGCCCTCCGGGTGGCGTAGGTCCAGGGCCACCACCCTGTCGGCGATCTCGGTCCGCCGGCTAATACGCAGCAGCACGCGGTACCTCCCGGCGGATTCGGCGGGCCTCGGTGACCACGTGCGCCGGCGGTCGCGGCAACGGCGTGACCGCCGGCTGGGCCGGCCCGTCTGGCGGGTGGTCGGGATGCGACTGGAGCCACTCCCACAAGGCGATCGGATCGTCGGCCTCGGCCTCGGCCCGGCAGTGGCAGCGCCCGTGCAGCCGGTCCGAGCCGGGCATCCAGTCGACGCGCAGGATCTTCTCGCTCATCGGCCGGCCATTTTGGCGATCATGCGGCGGGCGGCCAGCCCGCCCGTATCGATGTTGATCGACAGTTCCTGATAGCCGTCCGGCTCGCCGGCGATCACCCGTTCCAGAGCGTCGAGCGCGGTGACGTCCTGCAGCACGACGGTCCGGTTGCTCTCCGCGAGAAAGTCGCTCACACCCTGGTCGTCGAGGGCGAAGTCGCGAGCCACCGCCCAGAAGTCGTGCGTGCTGCTCTCGGTCTCCGGGGTGATCGCGTAGACCACCTCGACGTGGAACGCGTCCGGGTCGGTGCCGTCGGCGTTCGGCAGGATCCCGGCCGGCGCGACCCGGCTGTGCAGCTTGTACAGGCACGGCGGCGTGTATTCGATGTCCTGCCAGCGGGTGATCCGACCGGTGATCCCGGTGGACTCGGCGTAGAACGGCGGGCAGGCGGCGTCGGCCATGTGCCGGGACACATGGACGATTCCGGCCTTCTCGTCGACGGTCGTGCTGATCGGCGTCTCGGCGACCTCGGGGGTGCCGATGTAGCCGCCGTGCAGGTACGTCTCGTGCGACAGGTCCATCAGGTTGTCGATCAGCAGGCCGGCCCGAGCGGCGAGCGGCTCCATGCCGGAGACCGCGGTCCATCCGTCCTGGTCGAGCCACGGAGCGCGGGGGATGCGTACGCCGTCGGCCAGCGCCGGGTCGCCGATGAACACCCAGACGAACGAGTCCTGTTCGACCACCGGATAGGTGCGCAGCCGCGCGGTCCGTGGCACCCGGGTCTGTCCCGGCACGGCCACGCATACGCCGTCGGCGCCGTAGGTGAAGCCGTGGTAGCCGCAGACGACGGTGTCGCCGACCAGGTGGCTGGGCTGCTCGGACAGCGGGAAGCGGCGATGCACACACCGGTCCGACATCGCGGTGATCGCCCCTGCCTCGGTGCGCCAGAGCAGAATCGACTCGCCGCAGACGGTGCGAGAAAACGGGGTCCGTGCGACCTCACGGCCGTAGGCGGCCACGTACCACTGGTTCTGAATGAAGGATGTCATCGTCTGCCTCCGCCGTGCCCGAGGGTTCGGTGACGTGATTATGTGACCGGTGTCGCATCCTGCCATCGGGTCTTTCCGTATTACGGAAACGGTCGGAGACTCCGTCCGTGGATCCCGCGAGACGTCGGCCCTCGGTCCGCCCGGCCACCGGGCCTGTAGTCAGCCGTGCGTTGCAGATCTTCGAGGCGTTCGGCCCGCAGCACACCTCGCTCACCCTCACCGACCTCGCCCGTCGTGCGGGCCTGCCACTGTCGACCGTGCACCGGCTGGCCGCCGAGCTGGTCGCCTGGGGCGCGCTGGAACGCGACGCGGCAGGCCGCTACAACGTTGGGCTGCGGCTGTGGGAGGTGGCCGCGCTCGCCCCGCGCGGGCAGGGGCTGCGCGAGCGGGCGCTGCCCTACCTCGAGGACCTGTCCCAGGTCACGCAGGAAAATGTGCAACTCGCGGTCCGTGAGGGCAGCGAGCTGGTTTTCGTCGAACGGATCGCCGGCAGCCGCGCCGTGCCGGTACACACCCGGGTGGGCGGCCGCTTCGCTCTGTCCGCGACCGGGGTCGGGCTGGTACTCCTTGCCCACGCACCGCGGGAGGTGCAACAGGAGATTCTGTCCACGACGATCGAACGATTCACCCCGCACACCATCACTGACCCGCAGGTCCTGTTCCGGATGCTGGCGGACGTACGCACCAACGGCTTCGCGGTCAGCGATCGCCAGGTGACAGTCGATGCGCTGTCGGTCGCGGCCCCGATCCGCGATCGACACAACGCGGTGATCGCCGCCGTCTCCCTGGTCGTGCGGTATGGCTCGTTCTCCCCGCACGCGTTGTCGCCGCTGGTTCGCTCCAGCGCCCGGGCCATCTCTCGCGCCCTCGCCGCCTCTGACTGACTCCTCCAACGGCGGCTGTCGCACTGGACCGCGTCACCGGAGCCACCCTGCAATGGGCCCTCATGATCGACGGGTCACAGCATGCCGGAACCCTGGAGCCGCCGGCCGTCGGCAGCCCCGAGAGCATTCCGGACGAGGCGCTGCGCACCGAACTCGCCGCACTGGTCGAGACGCAAGTGACGATCGAGCCGCTACCTGAACCGACTGATCTCGCGGACGGCAGGACCATCCGCAAGACCGCCCGCAAAGTCGCACCACCTCCCGCGACGACCAGACTGCTCGTACGGCGGCAGAAGACCGAGACCACAGTCATCGTCGACGGCCGCGGGCTGGCCCGGCGCCACGTCACGGGCGACGCCGTAGCGGTGCAGATCGGCGGCTGGCGGGCGGCCACCGGACAACCGTCATGGGCGCTCGCCGGCTGGAACCCTGTCCCGAAGATCCTCTTCACCGCGGAGCTGGACCGATGGCAGGCGGCGATCGCAGCGGTCGGCGGCTTCGCCCTCCTCGGTGTGCGTAACGGTGAAGAGCCTCCGGTGTGGCACCGGATCGGCGACGACCGCGTTGAAGACCTGCACCGGGGAGCACTCGGCGCCCTCGTCCGCGGCCCGAACACGCTGACCTCGGTCATCGCCATGCCCGCCGGGGCGCGCCTGCACGGTCCAGTGATCGTCAGGGCCGAACTCTTGGAACGCCGCGTCAGCTATCACCACAGCGAGGCGGAGGCCGGAAACGCGATCGTATCGGCCGCCGAGGCACTCGCCCTCCTCACCCCGGACACACCGCCGACGGCCCCACACGCGGAGAACACCCTTTTACCTCAGCTCGTCACCGAACTGCTGCGCCTGGTCGACGGACACGGGTTCGGGCAGTCCTGGGTCCGGATCGGGCAGCGAGTCGAGGAGACCTGGCGGTTGCTGTCCGGGCACACCATCACGACCGGGTACGACGTGCCGGGAGGGACCGTCCAGGGCCACCTCCTTGACGCCGTCACCGGACGGCCGTTGCGCAGCGCGTACGCCTGTCGTGCCCACCACCTGGTCGACCTGGTCAGCCGCTGCGCCACCTGCCGGACCGACACCTGCGCCGCCTGCCATGACTCGGTACGCCCTTGTGTGCTGTGCACCGGCGGAGTCTGCGCAGGCTGCCTGGCGGACGCCGACGGCCGGTGCACAGCCTGCGCCGCCCTGAAGAAGGTGGGCATGTTCCGGCGATCCCGATTCGGCGCCTCGATCACCGACGCGGTGTGGCACGGGACCGGCCCGAACGTCGAGGTCACCGTACGCCGGGTCAAGGACGCCTGGTTCCTCGACCGCTGCGAGAACAACGAGCAGGTGACGACACCACTGGCCGGAGAAACGCTGATGAGCGTCCAACGTCTTCTCCGGTAGCTGTGCCGTTTCCGCCGGCTCGACCTCGTCACGACGTACATGGTGCGCTGCCTCGCGAAACGTCTGCGCGGCTTGCGGGTTCTCCGTCAGCACCCGGGCGGTACGGAAGGCGCCGTACGCGGCCCGGCCCGTACCCCCACACCATCGCGGTCACGAACGTCTGGACCGCCTCGGCCTCGCCGTCGGCAGCGCAGGCCGCGCGTTTCGCCACGGTCGCGCGGTCTATAGCATCAGGCAACGACGCCAGCAGGTCATGATGCTCCGGAACGGTGGCCTGCCACGTCTGCCTTCTCCACCGCATGGCCGGCTGGCCCTGCCGGCCACCGTCGTCCCATCGAGCCAGCGCGAACCTAAGCCGAGAGGGAATCGTCGGCATCACACCGGTCGGCATGGGGGCCATGCTGCCACCTCCGCGTACCGACAATGCTAAGACGAGAACCTCCGGGCGGCCGATCACGGCGAGAACTCTCGGCGGCAGACCGCTCTCCACCCGCCAGCGGCGCATTGGGGCGAGCCGAGGCGTTCGAGCCGATCCCGTGGCTTCCCTGCCCGTCACTGCGCACCGATTCACCGATCTTGCTCTTCCGAGCGTCGGAATAGCCGGGCCTGTGCGTCGGTCAGCCAGTACACACAGCGACCATTGGCCGCCCTGCCGGTGGACCAGAAGGAGGTGCGCTCGACCTCGAAGTTGAGCATTCCCGGATGAGCGAAGGTTCCCGCTACCACCTTTGAGTTCCGCATCCCGGTGATTGCCGCCAATTGCTCACCGGTGTACTGCCGGCCGGGCCGCTGCGCCAGCACGGCCAGGATCGCCCGGGCGTTCGGGCTGAGGAACTGGAAGATGAAGTCCTGATAGAGCTTCTGGTCGGTCGCGGCCCAGTCCGGATAGGCGTGGCACTCGTATTCCTCAGCGACCTGCTCGTGGCACTGCCGCGCGGCGTCCTCGGCCGACGCTGCCGGCACCTGACGACAGAATCGCGCGTATCGATCGTCCGGCCCGCAGTGCTCTGTGACCTCACCGGTCGCGGCTTCGCCCTCGATGATCGCGGCGATCAGCAATTCCGGTTGATCGGCGTCCTCGTCCACGAGGCCGATCACCGTGTACGTCATGAGCCGGAGCAGATCCGGCGCCGGCCCGTTGGAGAGAACGGTCATGCCCGCCACCATCGGCTCGGGTTCACGTTTCCGGACGATTCGCCGGTGCGGCCTATCCCGGGTTGTCTCCGTCGCCACGTCGGTGCGGCCGCTGCAACATCACCGTTACGTTCGGTAGCCGCTGACCCGGCTGAGTGCCTGTGAACCACGACCATCCATTTGCACACTCGATGTAACCGATTTCTCAGGTCGATCGGATGCCCGCCGATACGGTCAGCATCCGCCGTACGCCTCGATGGCTCCGCAGGTGTTAATGCTGGCCCGGAAGCGCGTGCGGAACGCGGGCCAGATTGGCCGAGGCATCGGGAATCGTCTTCTCGGACACGAAGGTGAAGGGTTTCCTACACGCATGACCGGTATCTGCTGTGGAAACTGTCTACGATCGTTGCCGCGCAGTCGGCCTGCGGGTGTTCGAGGCCCGGATGTCGCCTGGTGTTTCAGTTGTCAGGCATGTGCCGACCTCGTCGTCGCCAGTACAGAACTGGTCGACCTGCCCGGCTCGGCCGATGCTGGCATCGAAATCCAGCGCTGCCTGCGCTGCCGCCGGATGCGAGCGTGCGCCCCGGGCTGGACGACCCGCTGCCATCTATGCCTGGACAAACGTAGCGATCCAGTCCACTACCGTCGCGGTCAGGTACTGCTGGACCGCCGATCCAAGCCGGCACAGCGCCGTAGCTTCGACGAGTTCCGTGCCGGGCTCAGCTACACCTCGGGCTTGCTCAGAGACGCAGCCGCGTTCCTCAACGAACGAGCGGTGGTAAAGGAATCCCAGTACTTCGAACGCGACGGCTGGACCGTCCAAGCCTTGGACCTCTGCGGCATGCCCTGGAACGCCGGACGTCAGCGGGCGCGATCGCACGGTACCTGGGGCCATCACCAGGAGTGCGGCACCCTGCAGCTACTCAAGCCGCGTGAGCGGATCCTGGAATGCGTCACCTGTCCGCCGCCGCCGGGTTCGCGTAGCGCCCGGGCTCGCCACGACGACCCCTACCTGCTCTATCTCGTCCGGCATCGCGGACTGCTCAAGTTCGGCGTCGGCGACGACCGCCGTGTCCGTGCACATCTGAACGGCGGAGCCACCGTGGTAAAGGTGTTGAAGGCGAGCTTCTTCGACGTGTGTCGGGCCGAACTCGACCTCAAGCGCTACCACCGCGCTGCAGGACACCTCGTCGTCTCGCCCTCGGGAGCGCCGGTCACGTTCGGCACCGGGACCGAGGTCGTACCCGCTACCGTTACCGTGAACCTGAAAGGCGCCCTGCAGTGCCCGAACGAGGACGTCACCGACCGGTTCCGGCAGCACAGGCACCACGCCTAACGGCCTCATCGGCTCAGTCTGAGCCGATGCCCAGCGTCTATCGATATGGGCTACTCCACGCAGGCTGGGCCGACCGAAACCGCCTCGTCCTCAATGCCGATGATCAGGGCGTCGGCATCATCGGACCCTGCTCCAGGCGAGGTTCCTGCCCTAGAGCGAGCTAGCGGCGAGGCTAGTGCACCACACTCGCGATAACTGAGAGTGATTATGGGAGGCCTCGCCGAAATCCGGACATGCCGAGATCAGTACGCCATCGACTGCGGCCGGACTTGCCGAACTACTCTAGACATCTGCCGTTGCTATCTCTCCGGCCGGCAAACCCGTAGGAGTGCGGCGCCTGCAGCCATCTGGTCAGATATCGGGAACGGACGGCGCCGGTGAGCAAACCCTTGAGGGTCATGGCGAACCCGCCGTCGAAACGCTCGAAGTACGGCCCATGCTCGCGAAGCACCACCGGGTGGTCAGCAGGAGCGACGCCGGGCCTCACGTGCCAGAAGAGAAAGTCGCCGTTGGGGGTCCCACCCCAGGAGACGAGGTCATCGCCGGGCTGGAACCAGTCGGGAACGTCGTCACCGTCCCAGCGGGAGGAGTCACCCAGCGGCCAAGCCGGTTCGAGGCGACTGGAGGAGTCGTCGTCAACGCCGCCGAACCAGATCCGGCACGACTCCTGCGCCATCTCGTTGTTGTCGACCAGGTCGGTCCAGCCGACAGAGGCATCGGGTGCACAGATGAGCAGATGATCGTTGACGGCCCCAGGCCCGTACGCGTCGACGAAAGCCTTGTAGTCGCCCGGCAATTGAACGCCAAGCGCCATTTCGACAGCCGACCAGTCCGACGACCGCCAATGAGCCTCATCCACCGGCGGCAGCTGCAACAGACCGGCCAGCTCAGCAAGATCATCCATGGTTTAATCGTGCCGCCGGCGTACGGACTCCGGCAAGTACCGATCTCGGCCAACGATCGGGAACCGTCCGCGTTCTCCTGCCGCGATCCGCGTCAGCAGTGTCCCTCCGTTTGGTGACATCCCGTGAACGTCGGATGGTGAGGCGTCGCCTGCCACTGATCTTGAAGTAGCAGACGATCGGAGCCAGCGAAGCTCCCCCGCGCGCCGGGAGCCGGTGGCAGCTATTCGCCACCTCCGAAAATGGCCCTCAGCCACTCACTAGCAACTGGTCGATGCGCACTGTTTTAGCCGATGAGAGGTAGCCTACCAGCGCCGAAGCCCAGATTATCTGGTGGCTTTTTGAAGGCTCATATGACAATAATCCGACCGTGACGAATCCGGATGTCGGCTGGTCGCCCGCAGACCATCCTGAGGCGATTGCAGTATCGGAGATCCAGTGGTGGCAGCGTGCCGCAGAGCTAGCGTTGTTCCGTATGCACGATTCCGACGACCGCCGGATCTCTTGGTTCAGCTCGCGTCAAATCGACGCTCGCCAGCTCATCCTCGCTCTACGGCAACTCCTCGGTGCCGTCGCTCTTGTGGACGGCCGGCTGCAGGAGATTGGATTTGATCAGGAGCGGCTTGCTCTTAGCCAGGCAAAGAACGAGTACGAGTTAGCCCTACCGGGGCTTACCGAGGTGCGAAACGGTTTGATGCAATTCGAGGCACGGGCGCTCGGCGCAGGCCATGGCCCGCAGAAACGGCGCATCGCAGCGGGCGTCTCAGCACGTGTGCCCGCGAGCGAGTTCTGGGGATTCGCATATGACCCCTCCGCTGAGACTATCTCTCTCGGCCCGTACACCCTTTCTGTAGAGGCGGTTCCTAGCGCTGTCGCCGGTCTCGTGGACGCCGTATATATCGCTTCCCGAGCAGTCGATCGCCGCAACGCGGTCGATCTGGGCGCTGACGTCAGGAATGCTTTAACTAAATGCGGAATATCGAACGACGAAGGATCATCGTTTCCAAATTTTATCGTCGGTAGGGACAACCGACTCTGGCTATCGCTAAACTGTGACGGACAGGCCGGCGAAGCCGATCTCCGTGCAGCGGCGGACCGCATCGTGCTAGCGCTCCACGCGGCCCACATCAGGATTATCTGTTCCGAGATGCCCAGCGAGCACGATGTAGCCGGCCTGCTGGCTCGTGGCGGCAAGCTCTTTTGCGAGAGGGTTCCACGCTAACTGGGCTGCCCCGGGCAGAAAACCTTCGAAGGTACCTGACCACGACGCACAGCGTCCGGCAACTGCGGACAACTCTGCAGCATCTCGCTATCATGCCGAGAAGAGGGTGTTCGCGGCCGCTGCTTCAGCGGAACTTGCTTTCATTTTGAGTCGAGTCAGAAACCGGAAGGAGCCGGAAGTGTCCAATCGGCAAGCCATCGACATGCGCGATCGGCGGCGTTCAGGGGACGGTGACGATAATGACAGATTCGCAACAGAATCAGCCGAATGGAATATCCGGGAATTATCATCAGGATGTCCGTGTGAATGCGTCCAGAAATGTGGATCCGGACATCGAAACGCTGTTTCTGGATGTCACTCCCGCTGCGGCACGCGCCCTGTTGCGCCTGCTCATCGGGGTCCACCGGAAACGCGGCAAACAGATGACACCTGAGGAGGGTGCATGACGATAGACCAGGAACGGATCGCTGCGGATCTCACGAACGCACGTTTCACCGTACCCAAGCTCTCGTTCGCCTTTTATGGCCGGGTCTCCACCGAGGACAATCAGGATCCCGAGTCTTCGAAACGCTGGCAGTTGTCGTTGGCCCGCAATCTCATCGAGTCTCGCGGTGGCGTGATCGCCGAACACCTTCAATTCTTCGATGTCGGGCAGAGCCGGTCCCTGCCGTGGTCGCGCCGCCCGGAGGCAAACCGGCTGCTGGCGGCACTTCGTGATCCGGGGCGCGGATTCGACGCCGTGGTGATCGGCGAGCCGCACCGGGCGTTCTACGGCAACCAGTTCGGGCTGACCCTTCCCCTGTTCACTCACTTCGGCGTGCGGCTGTGGGTGCCCGAGGTCGGCGGCCCGATCGATCCCGACAACGAGGCCCACGACCTGGTCATGTCCGTCTTCGGCGGGATGAGCAAGGGCGAACGCAACCGCATCAAAGTGCGAGTCCGGACCTCGATGGCCTCCCAAACGCTGGTCGAGGGCCGATTCCTCGGCGGCCGCCCGCCCTACGGCTACACCCTGGCCGACCTAGGCCCCCGGGCAAGGCCGCCGACGGACGGCGGCTGCGCGGGCTGACTCCGGACCCGAACACCGCACCAGTGGTGCAGCGCATCTACGCCGAGTTCCTCGCCGGCAACGGCCTCTACGTCATCGCCGAAGGGCTCACCGCGGACGGGATACCGTGCCCCTCGGCCTACGACCGCGCACGTAACCCCCACCGGCCCGGGATCGCCTGGTCCAAGAGCGCGATCCGCGTCATCCTGACCAACCCCCGCTACACCGGCCACCAGGTGTGGAACAAACAGCGCGCCGACGAGGTCCTGCTCGACATCAACGACGTCGCCCTCGGCCACACCACGATCATGCGGTGGAACCCGACGGAGAAATGGGTGATCTCCAAGGACGTCGTGCACACACCCCTGATCGACGCCGACACCTTCGACCGGGTCCAGCAGGTACTGCACCGGCGTGGTGACGGACCCGGATTCGAGCACAAGAAACACCGCAGCCGCCACGTATACGTGTTCAAAGGACGGGTGTACTGCGGCCTGTGCGACCGCAAGATGCAGGGCCAGCGCTCCAACGGGGAGGCCTACTACCGATGCCGCTACCCCGAGGAGTACGCCCTGGCCAACAAGATCACCCACCCGCGTAACGTCTACCTCCGCGAACGCGATATCGCAGGCCCGCTCGACGCCGCACTGGCCGCCGCGTTCGGACCCGGGCTCATCGAGCACACCGTCGCGATGATGGCCGCCGCCCAGGAGCCGGAACCCGTCGAGAGCGAAGCCACCCGCCGGGCCCGTGCCGATGTGGCCGACTGTGACGCGAAGCTCGTCACCTATCGCGCCGCACTCGAGGCGGGCGCGGACCCGGCCGTGGTCACCGGCTGGATCAGCGAGACACAAACCCGGCGCGCGAAGGCTGCCCAGGTGCTCAACACCCCACCGCCGCCGCGGGCTCAGCAGATGAGCCCGGCGCAGATAACGACCCTGCTCGCACAACTCGGCGACATCGGCGCCGTCCTGGCGGAGGCGGACCCCGCCGATCGGGCGACCGTCTACCAGCAACTGGGGGGTTCAGCTCACCTATCACCCAGATACACAGAAAGTCCGCGTTCAGGCACAGCCTGTAGCGGACTCTCATGGGGATTTAGTTTGTGTCCGAAGGGGGACTTGAACCCCCACGCCCTTGCGGGCACTAGCACCTCAAGCTAGCGCGTCTGCCATTCCGCCACCCGGACCTGCCTGAACAACATAACAACCCACCCACGAGACGCGTTGATCGGGGGTGCGTCCGCGGCATGGGGAGATCGCCACGAGGACGGGCCACTCAGATCCGATTCAGTGGCTCATCAACGATCCTGCTGACGTTGTCCCGGGCCGGCCGGGTCCACGATGCCGGCCGGCCCGTCGGCCTGGACGAACCCGTCGGGCAGATTCTCGACGAGCGGCCGCCGCTGCCGACGATGCGTGGCGACGCCACCTGAGGACGAGGAACGGGTCGTGGAGCATCACGGCGGTAAGATCCGTCGCACACCGGCGGCACCCGCATCGTGTTCACCTTGAGGAAGAGCTGATGGACCACCTCGCCCTGCTGCACGACGAATTCGGCGCCTTCCAGGCCTGTCTGGACGGTGACCTGACCGCGCCGGTCGAGCACTGCGGCGACTGGACGCTGCGTGACCTGGCCGTCCATCTCGGGCAGGGAAACCTGTGGGCCGCCACCGCGATCACCGACCTGCACGGTCGCTACGAGCCGCAGCCGCCGCCGGAGGATCTTGCCGGGTGGTTCGCGGGCACCGCGCGTACCCTCGAGGACGCCTTGCGGCGTGATCCCGCCGCGGAGGCCTGGACCTTCGCCCCGCCGCGGACCGTCGCCTTCTGGCGGCGCCGCCGCTGCCTGGAGACCCTGGTCCACCGCTGGGACGCCGAGCACGCGCTGGGCCGCTCGGCCGGGCTCGACGCGCGGCTGTGCGGCGACGGCGTCGCCGAGGTCATCGAGGTGTTCGTTCCGCGGATGATCAAACGCGGACTCGCCGTCGAGCCGGGCGTGGCGGTCCGGTTCACCGCCGCCGACCTCGGCGACTCGTGGACGCTCGGTCCGGGGGAGCCGGTCGCCACCCTCACCGGCACGGCGCAGGAGTTGATGCTGGCGCTGTGGAACCGCCGGCCGTTGCCGTGGGAGACCGTCACCGGTGACGAGGCGGCCGCCCGGGCGGCGCTGACCGGCCCCCTCGTCCCCTGACCGGCACCCTCGTCCCCTGACCGGCACCATCGTCCCCTGACCGGCACCATCGTCCCCTGACCGGGCCGCTCGTCCGCTGAACGGTCACCAGACCGCGCGGACCGCCTCGGCCAGTTCGGCGCCCTGCCGCAATCCGGCCCGCACCGACGCCGGCCGGGCCGCCGGATCCATGAAGTCGCGGCCGAACGCCTGCAACGCCGCCGCGTCCGGCTCGATGAGCAGCGTCTTCACCGCTCCGGAGGCGGCCATCTCGGCGACGATCCGGTCCCGGCCCAGCCAGGCCAGCGGCGCCAGCACCACGAGGCGTTCCGCGCCCGCGGCCAGGTCGGCGCCCGCACCGAACCGCACCCCGCCGTCCATGTAGCGGCGGCCTTCGATGGTCACCGGCGGCATGAGGCCCGGCACGGCACAACTCGCCGAGATCGCCTTGATCAGGGGTACGCCGGACGCCGCGTCGAGCAGCACGTCCCGGCCGTCGGCGGTGTCCACCACCAGCACCCGCAGGTCGCGGGCCGGCCACTCGCGCACCGGCAGCAGCGGCGCCATCCGGTCCAGGTAGGCCTGTTCGTCCACGGTGGAGGCGGCCAGCGCGAACGCGCCCACCCGGGTCCGTGCCTCCTGGGGCGGCACCGACGGATCGGCGAGCACCGCCATCGCGGCCATCGCGGCGCCGGTGTCCCGGCCGCGCGCCTGTGCCCGTTGCTGTTCCCGCTCCTGCAGGGCCACCGCCGCCTCCAGGTCGGTGCCGGCCGCGACCAGCGCGCCGACCACCGAACCGGCGGACGTGCCGATGATCGTGTCGGCGTCGTCGAGCGGGACACCCGCCCGCCGCAACCCGCACAGGACACCGAGATGCCAGGCGATGCCGGTCACGCCACCGCCGCCGAGAACCAGAGCCTTCGTCACGTACCGGAGAGTAACGAGATGTCGCCAGCGGTCAAGACCTCACTCTCACCACCCGAAATGATGAATTTGGGCGGTTCGTCACCGGGTATGTGAAGGGCAACCAGAGAGAAAGGAACCACCCCCGTGATCGCACAGGAGCACATTCCCACTCTGTACGGCCGTGAGGTCTTCGACCGCGACGGCGACAAGATCGGCGAGGTCGGCGCGATCTGGACCGACGCCACCGGGCACGCCACCTGGGCCAGCGTCCGCACCGGACTGTTCGGTCTCAACGAATCCCTCATCCCGCTCCAGGACGTGGACCCGGCCGGCGACCGGCTGGTGGTGCCGTTCGACAAGGAGACCGTCAAGGACGCCCCGAACGTCGACGCCGACGCCGACGAGCCCCTCGACGCCGACGAGATCGCCCGCCTCTACACCCACTACGGCCTCCACCGGGACGACAACTACCACGCCCACAGGTCCGGGACCGAAACCGGTCGCCGCAACCAGCTCCGGAAGTACGCCGTCACCGAATACCGGGAGACTCTCGACGACGGGCGCCGCAACCTCTGAAGGCCTGCAGAGAACAACACGCCGGTATCAGCCGTCGGCGGCATGAGACAACTTTCCGCGATGGACATCCGCTGTGGGTGTGGCCACACCCACAGCGGATGTCGACTTCCTGGTTCGGATACCGGTTCGCAGTCTCATCCGTGATCGCCATGGCAGACCGGCGAACAGCGATACCGGAAGCACGGCTGGTTCCGCTGCGCCGCCGAAGTAGCGGCGTCCGGGCCGGCCGGCGTCGTGGCCGGCGCAAACACGGCCGGCCGCGGCGTCACCACGTCGGCGTACGCGGCGGGCGTCACCACACGCGGGCCGCCCGTACCGCTCGGCGGCCCAGTCGGCGCATGCGGCCGCGTCGTCATCGGCTGGCGCAAACACGGCCGCCGGTTCGAGCAGCGACAGCGTGCGCCGGCCGGCGTCGAGGGCGGCGCGGACGCCCCCGGCATCGGCAGGTTCGGGCCGGCCTGGCCGATGTCGACGTTGCCCGGCACCGGGATCGGCTGGGGGTCGGGCCCCCGATCGCGTCCACATCGATCAGGTCGAGGTAGCCGAACACGGTCTGGCCGCCGTCACACGCCACGCGGATTCAGGCCAGGTTCCTAGGATGGTTTTGGGGCTGTGTCCGCCATGGCGACCGCGACAAAGCAGCTGTCGGGCCGGTGTCAGTGGCGCGGCGCGTGTTTCCGGCGGCGCGATGGCGTCTGCGGCGCGATGGCGTCAGCGGCGCGGCCGGCGTTTCCGCTGGGCCCGCTGTGGAAAGGCGTCGTGGCGCGGCGCGCGTTTCCGCCGGGCCTTCGGCGCCGGATCGGCGGGTGAGACGGGGGACTCCGGCGGCCAGAGACCGCGGCGCACGAGACCGTCGAGGTAGTCAAGGATCTTCCGGGGGCTGCGTTCCACGTCCTCGCGCTCGTACGGTGGCAGGCCGGCGAGCGCGTCCCACAGCACCCGGTCCCGGCTGATGAAGACGAGGCCGTCGGAGAACTCGCGGCACGTCGTGCACCAGGACATGGTGATGCACCGCTCGTAGCCGCTGTCACCCGGCGGATGGCGCCGGTACGTGTAGGAGTAGATCCGCCCGTCGCAGGACGACATCTCACCCGACGGCCCACGATGAACCTCGTAACCGGTGCCCTTCCACCCCAGCATCCCTACTGCCCGCCCACCCGCAACACCTCCGCCAGCCGGCGCCGCCGCCGGGCGACCGCCTCGAACCGGACGATCACCGGGACGGCCGCCACGAACAGCACGGCCACGACCGTCAGGCCCGCCCACGGCCAGGCCACCCCCGGGTCCAGCACCTGACCGGTGAGCAGCCGCAACTCCAGCGCCCCGAACAGCAGCGCCGCCAACGGCAACCCGGCCACGACCCCTCCGGCTGCCGCTACCAGGCCCCACGGCAGCAGTTCACCGGCCGCCACCCGGCGGGCGTCGCGCGGGGTCAGCCCCAAGGTCCGCAGCCGGCTCAGCGTCTGCCACCGCTGCGGCGCCCCGGCCGCCGCGGCGAGCGCGAACCCGGCCAGCCCGAGCAGCACCAGCAGCGCCGCCGCGGCCCACGACAGCCACAGCAGGCCGTTGACCAGGGGAGCGGCGCGACGGTCACGCAGCACTTCGGACCGCAGGACCGCGCCGGTTCCGGCGACCGCCTGCTCGGCGCCGGGCCCGGTCACCCAGATCGTGTTCGGGACCGACTCCATGCCGGCGGCGGCGAGGGCGGCCGCGTCGACGATGACCACGTCGTCGGCGCCGCTCACCACGGGCGCCGGTCCGGTCGCGGTCAACCGCACCGGCGGCTGCCCGTCCCGGCGCAGCTCCAACGGCATCCCGGGCCGCAGCTTCCCGGTCGCCGACCGGACCAGCGCGGGCACGGCCGGATCCGCCGTCCCACCCGAGCGGATGATCAACCGGGACGGTACGAGCGCCTCGCCGGCGATGATCCGCGCGCCGTCGGTGACCTGCGCGGTGGTCACCGACGTCACCCCGGGCCGCGCCGCGATCCGCCGCGCCACCTCGGCGGTCGTACCGGAGGCCTCGTCGGTGACGTCGAGGCGGGCGTCGGCGCCGACGGTCTCCCGGGCCCCGTCGACCAGGCCGCCCCGCACGGTGGCGCCCAGCGTCAGCGCGAACACCGCCAGCACCGCCGACGTGACCAGCGTCAGCACCGGCAGGATCCGGGCCGAACCGGCGGCGGCCTGCGCCGCCCCGAACACCGCGAGCGGCCGCCGCGACCGCAACAGCCGCCGCAGCACCAGGCCGATCGCCGGCGGCAGTACGCGCAGCAGCACGACGGCCGCGGCGACGGCGGCGAGCGCCGGCGCCAGGGTGGGCAGTCCGGGAGCGGGCCCGCGCTGGTGCAGGGCGACGGCGGCGGCCACCGCCGCGAGCAGGACCGCGATCTCGACGGCGGCCCGGCGCAGCATCGCGGTGTGCCGCACCCAGCGCCGGGCGGCACGGTTGGCGGGCACCTTCCGGTCGCGGGTGGCCGAGGCCGCGGCGCTCACCCCGTACGCCGGACCCGCGGCGACGGCGGCGAGAACCACCGGCGCCACCCACCACCACGCGACCTCGCCGGTGATCGCATACGCCCCCATACCGCCGGCGGCGGCCGCCACGACCGTGACCAGCCCCGATTCGAGCACCAGTTCGGCGCCGAGGTCCGGCAGCGTGGCGCCCCGCTGCCGGGCCAGCGCCAGGGCGGCGGCCCGCCTCCGGCCGAGCAGTTCGGCGGACAGCCCCAGCACCAGGACCGCCCCGGCGATGACCGCGCACAGCAGCACCGACGCGTGCACCCGGGCCGCTTCGACCTGCGCGGTGACGTCGCGCAGCACCGCGTCGAGCTGGGTGTTCCAGGTGGGTGCGGTGTCGAAGCTGCTGGACGTGGCCGACGTGGCTTTCAGCGTGACGGCGGTGGCCGCGATGGCGTGCGCGGTGTCCCAGGTGAGCACATCGGGGTCGGGGGAGAAGGTGACCGTACGCCGAAGCTCGTCGGGTTTGAACGCCAACCGCATGTCCGGCAGCGTCTCGGCGGTGACCAGCCCCCCGAAGCGGGTCGTCCCGGCGCCATCCGCACCGGCCACCGGGTCGAGCAGCCACGGTGCGAGCCGCCACGCCGGATCGTTGCGGTCCACCGGCCGGAAGATGCCACTGACCTGCACGTTCTTGTCGGCGCCGCGTTCGTCGCGCACCTGGAGGACCGCTCCGGGGCGTACCCCTGAGGCAGCCGCCGCCGTCTCGCTCAGACCGACCCGCACCCGCCAGGGTGGTCCTGTGTAGGCGACGTCGGCATCGCCGTCGACGGTCGGGGCGGGCGCCGTCCCGTCGACCCACTCCACGCCGGGGCCGGTCTCGCCGTCCAGGTAGGCCATCTGGAAGGTCCGCAGCACGCTGCCGTCGGTGAACCGCAACGTCGGTGCGATCACCGACGCGACCGGCGGTCGCAGCGCGGCCCGCAGTCCGGGGCCGAGCTGTTCGACCGAACGCCGGCGCAGGTCGGCGAGGTCGACGGCGAGGTGCGGCATCCGCATCCGGCCGGGCGTGCCGTCGCTGGTGTACTCGTCCGGCTCCCAGCGGGCCTGCACGGTCACGTCGGCGCTGGTCCCGGCGCGGCGGACAGCGTCGCGGACAGCACTGTCGGCGGTGTCGCGCATCAGTCCGGGCACCGCCCCGGCGAGCACGCTGACCAGCGTCACCACCAGCGCGGACAGGATCAGCGGGCCGAGGTCGGCGCGGGCCCGGCCGCGCACGCTGGGCCAGTGCGGACTGAGCCGGGCGACGGTGAGCCGCGCCGCGAACGCGGTCCTGCCGCCGGGGCGGATGCTGTGCCGGGCGGTCAAGACGTGACCCGGAGGTGGGCGGCGTCGGCACGACGGGACTGGACGGCGACGACCGTGGTGACGGCGAGCAGGCAGCCCGCGGCCAGCGCCGCGAGGACGGCCAGTTCGGCGGGCCACGGCCAGACCGGAGCGACCGCCGGGACCGGGGCGGCACCCGTCTCGGAACGGATCATCAGCGGCGCCACCACCCACGTGGCCAGGGCGCCCACCACGGCACCGGCCGCCAGCACCGGGACCATGACGATGGTGTGCTGGCCGAGCAGGGTGGTCCGGATCTCCCGCCGGGTCATGCCGAGCCCGCGCAGCCGGGCCACCTCGACGGCGCGGGCGTGCAGGTCGCAGGTGACGTGCAGGGTCACCCCCGCGAGCAGCAGCAGGATCGCGGCGGGGACGAGCAGGCGCAACGCGTCGGGCAGCCCGGCGGGAACCGGGCCGGTGGTGAGGCGGGCCGCCTCACCCGTACGCGTGCTGATCTCACCGAGATGGAGGCCCGCCGCGGCGGAGGCGTTCGACGGATCGGCGACCCACCAGGCGTCGACCGGCAGTTGCGGGTCGCCGCGCACGAGCAGGGCCCGCGAGATCGTGTCGAGGTCGGCGAGGATCGCCACCGAGCCGGGCGCCGACGGCACGCCGGGCACGATCGTCACCACCTGCACCGGCACGGGCGTGTTACCGACCGTGACCTGCAATGTCGATCCGGGTGACACCGACAGTTGTTCGGCGAGCCGCCGCGACACGGCGACCGGCACGGCGCCCGGATCGGTGAACGCGGTGGCGACGAGCTGCCGTCCGGCTTCCGCGGGCCCGCCGAGCTCGACGGTCGCGGTCATCCGCAGGGTGGCCCCGGACACCGCGACCGCCGGCGCCTGCAGCTGTTCGGGGAAGGGCTGCGAGGAGGCGGCCGTCCACGTTCCGCCGGCCGCCGCGCCGGGGACCGTCACGGTCACGTCGATGCGGCTGTCGCCGGTGGCGTCCCAGCCGATGGCGTCGGAGGTGACCGGCAGCAGCACCGCGACCAGGCGCAGCCCGTCGGCGGTGGCGCAGCCGGGCAGTTCGTGCGGCCGCCCGTCGAGTGGGGTGGCCGCGCCGGAACAGGCGGTCCGCAGCCCGGTCGGATCCTCGAGGATCAGGCGCGGGCTGGTGGCGATCGGGGCGGTCCCGGTGGCGTGGCCGGTCACCGTGATCCGGCTGCCGTTCGGCACCGCGATGCCGGCGGCCGCGGTGGCCGGGACCAGGCGGGCGCCGACGGCGGACCAGTCCTCGCCGCCGCCGCGCAGCAGCGTGCCGGTGCGGTGGCCGTCGACGGCGACGAGCCGGGGTGGTTCGCCGTTGCCGCCGAGCCACTGCCCGACGGCGACGCCCCGGTTCGTGGTCGGCGCGACCGTTCCACCGACGGCGGCTTGCAGAACGGCGCCCTGTCCGGTGGCGGGCGGACCGCCCAGGGCGATCGCCAGGTCGGTGCCGACGGAGAGGTCGGCCTGGTCACGTTGCGACCGCTGCCAGGTGGCGTCGAAGGCGACCCCGAACGTGGCGGCCGCGCAGCCGAGCGCGATCAGCATCGCGGCCGCGGTCGGCCGGCGGGCCGCCTGCACCACGGCCAGCGGCATCGGCAGGCCGCGGGTGCGGTGGACCAGCCGGTCCGCGACCGTCAGCGCGGGCGGGACGAGACGCAGCGCGACGGCGCAGCCGGCGGCGAGGATCAGCGCGGGCGACAGGATCCGGACCGCGTCGACCTCGGTCTGCGCGGTGTCCGGCTGGGCGTCGAGCTGCCACCAGCCGGCCGCGGCCAGTGCCACCAGCAGCACGTCGGCGCCGGAGCGGGCGAGCAGGGTGCGCCGGTCGCGTTCGCCGGTGGGCGGTGGGGCGGTACGGATCGCGAAGACGGCCAGCAGCGCCCCGCCCGTCACGGCCGCGGCCTGTGCCCCGGTGACGGTCAGGGTGTCGCCGCTGATCCACCGGTGCACCGCCGACGACAGCGGCACCGCCAGCAGTGTGGCGGTCAGGGCGAGCAGTCCCGCCTCGGCGGCCGCCACCCCGGCCAGCTGCCAGCGGCTGGCGCCCATCGCGGACAGCAGGGCGGTCTCCCCGGACCGTACGTCGGCGGTCAGCCTCCCGGCGAGTGCCAGCGCGGCCACGGTCAGCGCCGTCCCGAGGACCGCGACGGCCAGCACCGCGGCGGTGGTGACCTGCTGCTGGTGGCGGGCTTCGGCAAGCGTGCCCGGCAGCCGGGAGCCGACCCGCTCGATCTGCACCCGTTCACCGAGGGCGGCGGCCAGCCGGCGGTCAGCCTCCAGGATGGAGGACTCGACGCGGGCCAGAGCGTGATGGTCCGGATCGGACAGGTCGGGGTGGGCGGTGATCTCCAGCCGGCTCAGCGCGGCCGTGCCGGAGAGCAGCTCCCGGTAGCCGACCAGGAACGGGCCGTACGCCTTCGCCGGCTGCAACGCGCCGGCGCCCCGGTAGGCCAGGTCGTATCCGGCGCCGCCGAGCAGGTCACGGTCCCAGCCGGCGCCGGGCAGCGCGCGTACGACGCCGGTGATCGTCACGGTGGCTGGCGGCGCCGGATCGCGGACCTGTTCGGCGCCGAGCGCCACCGTGTCGCCGGGGGACAGGCGCAGCAGGCGGGCGGTCGTCTCCAGCACCACCGCCTCGCCGCCGGTGCCCGGCCAGCGCCCGGACATCAGCGTCGCCCGCTTCGGCAGATCCTGCACCCCGGACAGGTAGCCGACCGCGTCGCCGGACATCGGCCGCATCACCGCCGACGCCCGGCCCACCGTCGACACCGCGAACGGGGCCAGCGCCTCGGTCAGCACCCGCTCGGTGTCCGCGGCCACGGCCGGCACGTCGGGGCGGGCGATCGTCACCGCGTACCCGGTCACCTCGGTCCGCGTGGGCGTCGCCGCCGCGGCGGCCTTCTCCCGTGCCCGGTCCGCGCTGACCGTCACCAGCAGCGCGCACACCCCGAGCAGGGCGGCCCCGGCGGTCACCACCGCGAGCAGCGCGGCGAGCAGCGGCCACTGCGATCCGGCGCGGCGGCCGAGCAGGCCCAGCACTACTCGCTGACCTGTCCGTCGCTGATCCGGACCACCCGGTCCGCCAGCGCCATCATCACCGGATCGTGCGTCGACACGAGCGCGGTCACCCGCTCCGACTCGACGACCGCGCGCAGCAGCGCCATCACGGACCGGCCGGTCTCCGCGTCGAGCTGGCCGGTCGGCTCGTCGGCGATCAGCAGCCGCGGCGACGACGCCAGCGCGCGGGCGATCGCCACCCGCTGCTGCTGGCCGCCGGACAGCTCACCCGGGCGCTGCTCGGCGTGGCCGGCGAGCCCGACCAGGTCGAGCAGCAGCGCCACCCGCTTCTCCCGGTCGGCGGCCGGCATCCGGGCCAGCCGCAGTGGGGCGCCCACGTTCTCGGCCGCCGACAGCACCGGGATCAGGCCGAACGTCTGGAACACGTACGACACCTTCTCGCGCCGCAGCCGTGACAGGCCGTCCTCGTCCAAGCCGGTGACCTCGGCGCCGTCGACCTCGACGGTGCCCTCGTCGGGACGGTCCAGGCCACCGACCACGTTGAGCAGGGTGGTCTTGCCCGACCCGGAACGGCCCACCAGCGCCACCATGCTGCCGGCCGGCACGTCGAAACTGACGCCGCGCAGCGCGTGCACCTCACCGAAGCGGCGGTGCACCCCGCGGATGCGCACCATCGCCGTCACGACGGGTCCGACCGGATCGTCACGTGATCGGACTCCAGCGCGAGCCGTACCCGCCGGGTCAGCGCGAGCGCCTCCCGGTACTCGCGCGGGATCTGCACCCGGCCCGCCCGGTCCATCACCGCGTACTCCTCCGCGATCACCAGAGTGTCGCCGTCCGCGCCGGTCTCGGTCCGGCGTAGCACCTCGCTGCTGGTGCGGCCGTCGCGGATCGCCACCGTACGCTCCACCTGCCCGCTCACCTCCGGGTCGTGGGTGACGACCACGACGGTCACCCCGAACTCGCGGTTGACCTTGCGCATCGCCTTGAACACGCCCGCCGACGTGGCGGTGTCCAGTTCCCCGGTCGGCTCGTCGGCCAGCAGCAGCCGCGGCTGATTGGCCAGCGCCACCGCGATCGCCACCCGCTGCTGCTGCCCGCCGGACATCTGCGCGGGCCGGCGGTCCGCGCAGTCGGTCACGTCCAGGGCGGCGAGCAGCTCGTCGGTGCGGATGCGGCGATCCTTGCCGGGCATCCGGGCGGCCGCCATCGGCAGCTCCACCACCTGCCTCGACGTCAGGTAGGGCACCAGATTCGCGGCGGTCTGCTGGCGCACGAACCCGACCGTGTGCCGCCGGTAGCGCACCCGGTCACCGCGCGACATGGCCAGCAGATCCCAGTCGGCGACGTGGGCCCGCCCGGCGGTCGGCGCGTCGATTCCGGCGAGGATCGACAGCAGCGTCGACTTGCCCGACCCGGACGCTCCCACGACGGCGACCATCTCACCCTCGTCGACGGCCAGATCCAAACCCTGCAGCGCCTGCACCTCGATCGACCCGGTCTGATAGATCCGGACGAGGCTCTCGCAGACGATCACGGCATCTCGGCTTTCTGACGGATCATGGGTCGCCTATGAAACCTTCCGTTGCGATCCCCGTCAACCAGCCCTGAGCGGATGCGGCCGGCAGTTCTCGACGGCGTGGGGAGCGGATGCATCGAAGGTGCTGTGAACGCTAACAGCTGTTTCGCTCGCTGTGGGGTGCACCTCACCCACCGGTCAACCACGCTCCTCGAAGAAACCCTGCGATGACGTACGCGGTGCGCCGCCCCGCCCGAAACGGACCGTCCCGTGGCGCACCGCGACCACCTGCCCACACCAGGCCGCGGCGCGCCTTCCGCGCGAGGCGCCACTCACCGCCCCGGCAGCTCACCTTCGGCCTCCGCCAGCGCCTCACGGACCAGATCGGCGATCTGTCGCAGAAAGACGGCGGCACCGCGATCGGTCGGATCGTGGTCCATACCGTGATTGGCGTCGAGCTCCACCAGCCACAGCAACGTGCCCTTCGGCTGCGGCTCGGCCAGAACCCTCTCCAGAGCGTCGAGCTGCAAGCGCAGAAAGGCCGTCTCGAATCCCGTCACCGGCCGCAATTCCCGTCGGATCTCGTCGAAGCCGCACGAGTCGTTGACGTACATCTGCAGCAGGTCCCGGACCGCCTCGATCGGCGGCTGAGTGAGCCGATCCTCGATACGGACACGCATCCAGTCCGGCAGGTCGGGCCGATCGAGCAGCCGGTACAGATCCACGGCCGTACCCTAACCGCCCGCCTCCGGATCACGCCCGGCACGGAAGGAGCGGAGCCCCGTGTAGCCCTCGTGACCGAGCCACAGAAGACTCCGTACTGCAGGGGTCATCTTGCGGACGGCTCCACTTCTTCGATCACGGACCGAAGAAGACCAGCCATCTCCCGAAGGAAGACCACCTGGACCGGCAGGGAAAGTTGTGATGATGAAGGTAAATGGCCGTTAAGGGCCGAGGTCATGCTATCCCGTCGAACCAGCCTTCCCCCTCCGCCCACTTGAGGAGCAAGTCACGGTCGGCATCCGGCCAAGCGCGAAGCATCTCAGAAAGACGTTCTCGGTCTTCCTGGCCCTTCAAGGAGTGGCCCAGGCCGCACGCCGCAATCCAGGCCAGAGTCACCGGGCCCACCCACCTCTTTGCTCGGAGGCTGTCATCACCGAGCCAGCCGAACAATCTCTCCTGCAGGTCAGGTCGTCCGTCCGCCCGGCGACCGATCTCAAGCAAGGCTCGGCCTCGCTGGATCACGGACCGCGAACCGTCGCCGACCTTGAGAATGAGCTCGTCAACCCGGACGCCGCGAAACTCAGGATCCTCATCGAACATGTTGCCTGACATGGTCGCCGACTACTCTTTCCAGCGCTGGGCTCAGCGATGCGATCGCACCGTGGTTCGCGAGAAGGGCGCAAACCCCTTGTTCATCGTGGCAGCAGCAGGACACGGTGGTCTCCTGTGTTGCTCGTGACTCAGAGCCAACCGGTTGCTTCCTGATAAGCCGAGAAGCCCTCGTCGGTGGTGCCGAACCAGATCAGTTTCCCGCCACCACCGACCGGAGTCGCCCACGAGTCGTCCGCAGCCAGGACCTGCGCCCGCTTCTCCGGAGGCACTGCGGTGATCGTCTCGTTGGTCCACGGCCCATCGGTGAAGTAGAGCTCGATCCAACCACGGCTCAAAAGCGACTCCACGGTCTGTTTCGCGAACCTCTGGGCCTCGGCGAGTGAATTGATGCCCTCTTCGTCCTGAACCTCCAGAACTATCTGCCACAGGCCCGTGTAGTCCTCATAGCCGAGCCACACGAGATTCTTTTCCACAGGTGTCATAGTGCCGTTTTCGTTGTCTGTCATCAGAGGAGTCCTCTGTCTTTCATTTCACGCATGATTATCTCAGGATTCCCGGCAAGCGGGATTCGGTAAGCCTTGGATACGCCATTTGAAACCCGCAGATATGGGCCACGATGTCCCGGATCCTCATGGCCTAGCCACCCCATCTCGAGAACGATTAGCTGGCTATCAGCGTACGGATTCCTAAACCGGATACCGCCCTTTGTCGGCATTTTGCTGGGTGAATCAACCGTCCAATGGTCGGGAATGGCATCCAATACGTCCTCCGGAGCAGCGCCATGCAGGTGCGACAGATCCGGGAAACGTTTGAGTTCTGCCTTCGACTTATCGGCGCCGGAGGGGTCGGTGGCGATGTGGGGTGGGTCGCCGGCCGTCATCGGGCGGGGGCGGCCCTGGCCGTCGACCGTCAGAGCGTCGAAGCGGAGCACGTCGCACGGCACGTTGCGGCCCGAGTGGCTCGGCCCGAACTCGCTGATCTGGCGGGTCTGGGCGTCCAGGTAGAGGATCGTGCCGTTCTGGTTGACCGCCGCGTACGCGTGCGTTCTGCCGGCCTGGTCCTGCGTCGTGATGAACGCGAACGAACCGTGACCCAGGCTCAGCAGGTGGTTGCGCAAGCGGCCCTCGGCGAGACGGACCTCGTTGCGGGCGTTGTCCGGATCCAGGGCGCCCACATCGGTGAGACCCTCGAAACGGCCGCCGGTCGTCGCCTCGATCCGGGCCGAAACGCCACGCTCGGCGCCGTACGGGCGGGACGGGTCACCATCGCGGTAACCGTCGAACGTGCGCGGCGCCGACACCCGCGGACGGCCGTGCATGTACGTCTCGAACAGCGACAGCACCGTGTCACCGCAGTTGATCGCCCGGGTCGGGTCGGCCTCCGGGCCACCGTCGTTGACCAGGCCGAACCATTCACCGTCACGCGGATCGGCCAGCCGCACCGGGTTGCCGTCGCCGTCGCGGGGCACGGCGCGTTCCAGATCGGTCTGGTGCACCCGCAGCGGCGGCCGCAGACCGCCCCGCTGGTTGTAGCGGCGTGACGTGTCGATCGGCCGCGGCCCGTCGTCACCGGTCAGCGCCGACCGGTCGCCGGTCTCCACCGGGCCCGGCGCGAGATCGCTGGCGCTCTCGTTGAGGCGCTCCCACTCGGCGCCGGTGACCTCGACGTCGCCGATGTCGCCACCGTGTTCGATATCGGACGCCCGTACCTCAAGATTCTCTGCCTCGTCCTCGAGGCGGCGGCGTTCCGCGACGATCCGGTCGGCCTCGGACAGGTCGCCGCGATCGTCGGCATCCCGAAGCGCATATCGAAGATCATCCGACTGCCCGCGCTTGACCACGGCCTGCTTGCGCAGCTCAAGGCCCATTTCCCGGCGATGGTTCTCGTCGAACTCACGCCGGGTCCGCTCATTCTGGTACTGGTAGTTCTCCCGGGCCTGCTGATCGGCCACCGCGTCCACGGGCGGCGTCTCCGCCAGCGTGACGTCCGGCTCGGCCTTCGGTCCGGGATCAAGAACGGACAGCAGATCACTTTCGATCGGCGCGCTCATCGACTTCGGGTCCAGCACCGCCAGCGGATCGGAAGCCCGGCGGTCCGGCTCGGTCTCCGTCGAAGGCGAGCTCTCCGGCTCATCGGTACGCGTGAAGCTGCCGTTCTCCGGAGAAGGCGCACCGTCCTGCACCGAGACCTGAACGCTGTCCTGATCCTCGACCGGCGCCTGTTCGCTCGACTCATCGACAACGCTGTCGGTCGTCTGCTCCACGGTGACCGTCTGCTCGACCGCTGTCGTCTGCTCGACCGCGGTCGTCTGCTCCACCGTGGCTGTCCGCTCGACGGTGACTGTCGGTTCCACAATCGGCGAGGGCGAGGGCGAGGGCGAGGGCGAGGGCGAGGGCGAGGGCGAGGGCGAGGGCGAGGGCGAGGGCGAGGGCGAGGGCGAGGGCGAGGGCGAGGGTGAGGGCGCTGTCTGCTGAACGTCCACCGGAGTGACCGGGGGAACAGGCGGCGGGGGAGTCTGCCCCCGTTGCGAATCCACGGGCGGCGTCTGGGTGTCGGTGGGCGGTGCCGGCGGCGTCTGTGTGTTGACGGGTGGCGCGGGCGGCGTCTGTGTGTTGACCGGGGGAGCGGGCGGGGGCGTGCTCACCGGCGGGGCGGGAGGCGCCGGCGGGGTCACCGTGTTCTGCAGCCGCGCCTGCTGTTGCTGGTAGGCCAGCGGCGGCGGAGGCGGTGTGGGCCGGTTGCTGTAGAACGGCGCCGGTGGGGTGTTCGGCACGGCCATCGGCCTGCCCTGGCCGTCGAGCATCAGCGCGTTGAGCTGGATCACGTTGGACGGGTTGTTCGTCCCGTCGTGACCGTAGAGCGTGCGGTGCCGGGAACCTCCCGCGAAGTTCGTGGCGTCAACGCACACGCCGCTCTGCGGGTCGAGGAAATACAGGACACCGTGATGGTTGACGGCGTTCCAGGCGTGCGACGCACCTTCCGACCACTGGTTGATGATGATCGCGGTGGAGCCGTGACCGCCCTGGAGCAGGGTCCAGGCGATCTGTGCGAAACCATCGTCGATGGCCGTCTTGGCGTCTGCGTCGGACACGGTGTCGAGCATCGGGGTGATCGCGGTGAACCCGCTGCCGGTCACCTTCTCCGCCCGGAGGTGCCCGTCCTCCTCGCCGATGTGCTGGTCCGGGATGCCGTAGCGGTACGTGTCGACGGTTCGGGGCGCCGACACGGTCGGCCGGCCGTGCAGGTAGGTCTCCAGGAACGACAACGAACAGTCGAGACAGTTGACGCCCCGGGTCGGGTCGGCGGTGGGCCCGCCGTCGTTCACCAGCCGCAGCCAGGCGTCCTGCGGGTTCGGGGTACGCAGCGGCCGGCCGTTCTGGTCCCGTGGGACCGCGCGTTCCAGATCTTCCTGGTGCATGGCGAGCGGAACCCGCAGGCCGCCCCGCTGGTGGTAGCGGCGTTCGGTCCGCGAGTTCGGCGGATTCATGCTGCCGGTCAGCGCCGACTGGTCGTTGCTCCACCTCGGGATGTCCGACAGGGTGCCCTGATCGAAGTTTGCCTTGTCGAAGTCCGTACCGGTCAGCTCGATCTCGTAGGCGGTGCTGAGCAGCTTGACCGCGTCGGCCCGGCGCTTCAGCGCATCCTGCTCCAGTTTGTACGCCTGCAACTGCTCCTTGAGGTGGAGGTCGCGCCGCTTGATGTCGAGGGCCCGCGTCGCCTGGTCCGCCTGATGGCGGGCGATCCTCTGCTGCTGCCTGGCCCGGGCGATCTCCTGGTCCAGAGGCGTGAGTGTGCGCTGGACGACGTCGTTGTGCACGGCCAGCTTGTTGTGATCGAACTGGTCGAAGTACGCCTGCTCGGCCTGCTGCTGTTGCGGGGTGCGCTGTGTCAGATGCGGCGCCGCGTGGGAGGCGCCTGCCACCGGCGGGTCGTTGCGGTCGGGATCCTGCCGGGACGGATCCTGTGAACCGGGCCGCTGATCCGGCGCCGTGGACGGGCCGGTCTGCGACGGCACCGACGTCGACGGGCTGCCGGGGGTGCCGGTACCGGGCTGGGCCGGGCTGGTGACACCGGTCGACGTCGAAGTGGTCGCCGGGGTGCTGCCGGCGGCCGGACTGGTCGAGGTCGTCGGCGGCGTGGTGCTCGTCGCCGCGGTGGTGGGAGCCGTGGCCGGTGCCGTGCCGGCAGGCCCCGAGGTCGGCGGCACGGTGCTGGTCGTGGCCGTCGTGACGCTCGGCGAGGTGGACGGTGCCGGCGAAGGCGACGACGGCGATATGCCGACGTTCGGGCCCGGCGAATTCCCCGGCCCGCTGGTGGTGACCGATGGTGAGCTGGTGGGTCCGCTGGTGGTGACCGATGGTGAGCTGGTCGGTCCGCTCGTGGCGAGCGATGGTGAACTGGTCGGTCCGCTGGTGGTGACCGTCGGCGAACTCGTCGGTCCGCTCGTGGTGACCGATGGCGAGTTGGTCGGTCCGCTCGTGGCGAGCGATGGCGAACTCGTCGGTCCGCTCGTGGTGACCGATGGCGAGTTGGTCGGTCCGCTCGTGGCGAGCGATGGTGAACTGGTCGGTCCGCTCGTGGTGACCGACGGCGTGCCGACCGGGCCGCCGGAGTTGCCGGTGCCCGGCGCGAACGCCACCGGACCATTCGACGCCGTGCTGCTCGACGGCCCCGTGCTCACCGAAGCCGGCGACGTCGACGACGCCGGCATGCCGGGCCCGGAGGTGGACGGCGCGTCGACGGTCGGTGCCACCCCGGACAGGGTCACCCCGCTCGACGACGACCTGACCTCCGGCGACGGCGTGCTCGTCGACGCCGGCACCTGACCCGCGTCCTGGGAGCCCTGGGACGGCGAGGGCGACGGGGAGGCCGGCGACGAGGAGGACGCCGACGACGAGCCGTTACCGGACGGCGAACCCCCACCGGAGGCACCGCCGGACGGCGAACTCCCACCCGAGGCATCGCCGGACGGCGCCCCCGAACCCGAGCCGAGATCGCCGACCGCGGTGCTCACCGGCGTACCGGACGAGGGGTTCGAACCGGACGGCGAGCCCGGCGCCGAATCGCCCAGGGTGAGGCCGCCGGTGTCGAGGCTGTTGCCGAGATCCTTGAACTCCTGGTTGGTGCCGCCGACCGCGGACCCGGCCGCGCCGGACGTGGCGGCCTTGCCGAGGTCCTCCCAGCCGGGCAGCTCACCGCCGACGAGGGATCCGCCCAGCTCGCCGAACACCTCGCCGCCGGCGCCGCGCAGCAGATTGTTCCGGCCGCCCGCGCCGATGCCGGCGATCGTCGAGGTCGCCCCGCCGGCCGCGCCCGCCGCCGTCGACTGGAGCAGATCGCTGACCGAGAAGTCGTCGTGACCGGCCGCGTCCTGATAGGCCTGCACCCCGAAGTTGGTGAGCGCCTCCTCCCGGGCCTCGTCCCCGGCCTCGCGGAGGGCGTTCTTGCCGAGGTTCTGCAGGCCTTTCTTGGTGGCGATGTCCTTGAGCGCCCGCTGACCGGCCTCCTTCAGCGCCTTCTTGACGCCCTTCTTGGCCAGCTGCGCCACCAGCTTCTTGAAGATCTGCTGGATCGCGAACCGGGTCGCCGCGATCAGGCCGCCGGCGGCCGGTGACGCCGCGCCCAGCGTCAGCACCACGGTGATGCCGAGCCCGATCAGCTCGATGACGAACAGGCCCAGCTCGATCCAGGCCTCGAGTTTGGCGGCCTCGATGTCGGCGCCGCACTCCTTGACCATGTCGCCCATCGCGTCCGCGAACGTGATCAGCGCGTTCAGCGGCGCCTCGTCACCGTCGGCGACCTTGCGCCACGCGTCGATGAACGCCTCGATCGTGGTGCCGCTGCCGCCGTACGCGTCGATGAACTGCCTCGCCGCCTCGGCGGCGTCCTCCCGCGGCGTCACCATGGCTTCGGCCAGCCGGTACCACTGGTCGGCGACGTCCCAGGTCAGCTTCTCGTTGCCCTCCGGCCAGTCGAACCCGACCACCCATTCGAGGGCGTCGTACGCCCACCCGGGAAGATCCCACGGCGAGAAGTCGAGCGGATGCGGAATCGGGCTCGGCAGCATCGTCACGGCATCAACCCCGGTACGACTTGCCGACGGTGTCGGAGGAGCGCGCGTCCGCGGCCAGGTTGTCCTGAACCGTGGCGACGGCCGCGTCACCGAGGCCCTCCACGAATCCGGCGATCCTGCCGAACGCGTCGGTGAACTGCTGCAACAGCGGCCCGTAGTTCTTCTGGAACGCGGCCCCGATGTCGTCGCGCCCCCACGGCTGGCCCTGACTGGCGGCGGCGACCTCGGCGACCGCGCCGGTGTTCAGGCTGACCAGGTGTTTCCCGGCGGCCGACAGGTCCCGGCCGGCCGCGGTCGCCCGCTGCGGATCGAGGTACAGCTCACCGGTCATCGTCGTCTCCCGCCTCGCGCATGAGCCGGTCCTGACGGGCCAGCAGACTGCCGAAATCGCCGTCGCGCATGAACCGCGCCCCCGGCGAATCGGCCGGAAGATACTCACCGACCATGGCCTGCACCTGATCTGTCGTCTTCGCGACAGCCTGCTCGACAGTCCGCAGAATGGTCCGCGCCAGCTGGTCCGGTTCCTGGCGGCGGTACACCTCCCGGTCGAGCTTCAGACCGACCAGCTGACCGCGCGCGCCGACGGTCGCCTTCACCAGCCCGTCCGGCGACTCGGCCGTCACCGCGAGGCCGGCCAGACGGTCCTGGATGTCGTCCAGACCGTGCCGCAGCCGCTGGTATTGCGACACCACATCGTCGAACCGCGCCCGCAGCGCGTGGTTCGGGTCGCGGTCGGCCTGTCTGCTCACGGTGGTCTCCCCGAGGACTCGCGAATTGACTGGAGCAACCTACCAGCAGCGATCAATCCCGGCGTTCTGCATTAAGCTCGCTCGCGACATTCGAAGGGGGCGGCTCAATGATCACGCTCGCCGAGGCGCGGCAGATCGCCACGGGATGGGCACACCGGCAGACGGTCCGGCGTGGCTACCCGTGCACACCGCAGGTCGACGAGCTGACGCTCGGCTACGCGGTGTGGATGCGGCTGCCGCCGGAGGCCCGTACCGGGCCGGGCGAGGACGTGATCACCGTCATCGACCGGGAGACCGGCCGCCTCTCGCACTGGCCGCCCGCCCCGCCCGGCCGGCTCGACGAGCGCTACACCGCGCGCCGTGACGCCGCCGTCGGGTCGCATCAGACGTCCGACCCGGTCGCCGAGTTGCGCCGGGAGGCGTACCGGCGGGTCAGCCCGTCGGTGGCCGCGCACTTCACCACCGCCGACGGCCGGCTGTTCCGGGCCCGCGGCGCCAAAGGCGACCAGGAGCTGCGGCATCATCCGCTGGTCGCCGGAAAGCTCGCCGCGATCGCCCCGGGCGGTCTGGTCCGCGGCGCCGAACGCCACGCCGAGCTGCTGGTCGTCTCCGACGTCCTGTACGACACCGGCACCGTCGAGGGCGGGCATTTCGCGACCTTCCACATCCGCGAGAGCGGCGACCCGAAAGGCGGCGAACCCGCCAAGCCCTGCGCCACCTGCAGCGACGTGCTGCTGGCACTCGGCGTCATCGGTGAGGACGAGCGGACGTACCGCAAGATCCGCCGCCTGGACTCCGGAACCGACCCGCAGCCCGGCCGGTTCCCGCCGGACGTGGCGTGGGAGCTCGCCGCCGAGGGCTGGGAGTTCCGGCCTCAGCGCGAACGTCGCGCTGCGGCGGTGCTCCGGGCCATCGAGGAGAGCAAAGGCGCGGAGTACGAGCTGAGGCGCTTCCCGGCGGCGGAGGCGGCCTTCCTGGAGTTCTACGACGTCGCCCCGAACCGCAACTGTCCCGGCGTGGCACAGCGGGTCCGCTGGTTCGAGATCGGCACCGGGGCGCCACGGCACCTGGCCGACCCCCTGCACGAGCTCGGGCAGGTCGTCGGGGCCCGGATGTTCCCGCTGGGCAGGGAGGGCTTCGACGAGGCGGTGCTGGCGATCGACGAGCACGGCCGGGTCTTCTCCCTCGACCAGGGCGGCGAGTGGTTCCTCGGCGAGACCGTCGACGAGGCGATCGTCGCGCTGCTCACCGGCCTTCCGGCCGCCCGGATCCGTGACGATGGCACCTGGAGCCGACTGTGATCACCCGTACCGAAGCGGAAGCGGCCGCGGCCTCCTGGGCGCGCGCCGAGACCCTGACCCGCACAGAGCAGTGGCGGGCCACCGTCGAGGAGTTCGATCTCGGCTACATCGTGCGGACGGTGTCGGACGGCCCGGCCCCGGTGGGCACCGGTGTCACCGTCATCGACCGGGAGACCGGCCGCGTGTCGACCTGGCCGGCGTGGCCGTCGGAAACCCTTCGGGAGCAGTACGAGCAGCGCCGCCCCGAGGTGGTCGGCCCGCCGAAGACCTCCGATCCGGAGGTCCAGCTGCGCCGGGAGATCCACCGGCGGGTCGCCCCGTCGGTGGCGGCCCACGCCACCGTCGACGGCCATGTCTACATCGCCCGTGGCGCCAAAGGCGACCAGAAACTCAACCACCACCGGATCGTGCTGGACCGGCTCGCCGAGCAGACACCACAGGAGACGGTGCGCGGCTGCGAACGGCACGCCGAGCTGATCGCCTGCTCGGACGCGCTGCACGACGTCGACCGGCGGCGGCACATGGCCGGGCAGCCCCCGCTGACCGTCGACGACGTGCGGCGGCTGTTCCAGAACTCGCAGTTCCAGACGTTCCAGATCCACGCGCCCGGCGACCCGCTCGCCGGGCAGCCGAACGATCCGTGCGAGACCTGCACCTACGTGCTCACCCAACTGGGCCTCATGCCGTGGGGCAAGACCGGGGCGCTGCATCACTTCGTCGCCCCGGCCCGGCCCAACCCCGACCCGGCCCGGTTCTCCGACCTGCTCGCCCAGGAGATGCTCAACCACGGCTGGCGGCCCGACACGATCTACGAGTACAACGTCGAGATGGCGGAGGCGATGGCCGAACTCGACGTGCTGCCGGTCGCCGGACAGGAGCATCGGCACGAGTGGTTCCCGGCAGTCGGCGAGGCGTACGGGCACACCAACCTGATCGGGGTCTCCCGGCGGGCGCCCGGCCTGGAACAGCGCTCCCGCCTGTTCGAGATCTTCTCGGTTCCGGCCGCGCACACCGCCGACCTGCTGTACGAGTTCGGTCAGGTCATCGGGGCGCGGCTGTTCCCGCTGGGCCGGGTCAACAACGAGTCGGTCCTGGCGATCGACGAACACGGCCGGGTCTTCGACCTGGACCAGGCCGGCGAATGGTTCATCGCCGACAGCTACATCGAGGCGCTGGAGACGCTGGTGCACGGCAAGCGCACCTACCGGGTCCGCGACGACGGCACCTGGGGGTGACACCCCCGCCGTGAGCGGCGGCGTGCATTTTTCTGCTGCGCAGAGGAACGGGCCGTCACCGCCGTCACCGACCGCACCGGGTATCGCGTCTGCGTCGCCGACAACGGCATCGGGATACCTCCCGAACAACGTGAACGAGCGACCCGGCCCTTCACCCGCCTCGCCCCTGAGCACAGCACCGGCCACGGCATCGGACTGTCGACCTGCACCCGCATCGTGCACACCCACGACGGCCGGATCGACATCACGGATTCCCCGGGCGGTGGCACCACCGTGTGCATCAGCATCCCCACCGGCGACGCGCAGCACCAAGCCGCCCGGTGAACGGTCAGATCAACGCCGGCCGGGTGCCGGATGAGACACTGCTGTGATGACTACGGCCGGAATCGTGCGGGAATGGCACGCCGACGAGGGCTGGGGAGTCATCGACTCCGACGCCACTCCCGGCGGATGCTGGGCACACTTCAGCAGCCTTCTGATGAGCGGATACCGATTCCTCAGCCCGGGGCAGCCCGTCGAGTTCGAGTTCGAGACCGGCCGGCAGGACGGATACGACCATCGCGCCGTCGCCGTCTGGACCGGAGCCGACCGCCCGGCGGCCCCCACCCCTGAGAAACCGTCCGGGGCCTACCGCAGCACGCTGCGCTTGGAGTTCGACGCACCGGCAGACGGCGAAGGTACGAACCGTACGGATCAATCGAGGTAAGACTTGTCCGGGTTCCGCCGCCGTAGTGCACTGCTCGGCCTCGAGACCGTCGGGGTGGACAAGCGGCCGGAGCACGACTGCCGGGGCGCCCGGCCCCCTTCCGATCTCGACCACGCGCGACCGAGCATGAGACTCGACCACTACTCGGAGAGAGATTCGGCATGGATGCCACCCGTCCCCCGCAAGTCCGGCGTTTCAGCTCAGCGATCGGCGATGACCCCATCCGCTTCGGTGAGGGAATCCTCATCGCCCCCGCTTTCGGCAAGGAGACAAGCAGCTCGATGAGCGCCTACACGGCCATCTTCGCCGCAGGGGCCCGGGCCGACTTGCCGGCCTCCTACGCGGAGGTCTGGGTGGTGCTCGATGGAGCGCTGCTGGTGGGCGCCGGAAGCGACGCCGTAACGGTGGGCACCGGCGACTTCGTGCACGTGCCGGAGCAGGCTCGCGGGATCGTCGAGGCCGTCGAGGACACCACCGTCGTCTGCGTGTCGGTGCCCGCTCATTGACGGGCCCGGAGGCAGTCCCGTTGATCATCTGGATCGGGAGGACGCCGCCGGCAAACTGCGCGAGCCGACCGACGCCGGAGATCTGGCATTCTCCTGCCTACTCGCGCGGCTACCCGGTCGGCACCCACCTCGATGACCGGGCGAGCCGGCGGGCGTTCCAGCCGCCCGCCACCGTACGAGTGAACGCCGCGCCCCGGCAGCGGTTCCTCAACCGACGGGAACGGCCACCCGCCCAGGCCTCGAACGGGGGGGCTATGCGGTCAGGACGACCAGGCGGCGGGTCGCCCGGGTCATCGCCACGTAACGGTCCACGGGGGTGAACCGCTCCGGCGAGACCAGGACGACCAGGTCGAACTCCAGGCCTTTGGCCAGTTCGGGGGTGAGGGAGCGGACCCGGGCCGTCTCCACGAAGGTGGGGTCGCCGATCACGCACGCCACGCCTTCGGGGTGGTCGGCCTCCCAGGCGGCCAGGATGGCGGGCAGCGAGGCGACGGGGCCGTGATGGACCGGGATGCCGCTGCTGCGGATCGACGTGGGCACGTTGGCGTCCGGCAGCGCGGCGCGGATCACCGGCTCGGCCTCCGCCATCACCTCCTCCGGGGTGCGGTAGTTGACGGTCAGTGACGCCAGATCCACGTGGTCGATGCCGACCCGGTTGAGGCGGTCGCGCCACGACTCGGTGAACGGGGTTCGGGCCTGGGCGCGGTCGCCGACGATGGTGAAGCTGCGTGACGGGCAGCGCAGCAGCAGCATCTGCCACTCGGCGTCGGTGAGTTCTTGCGCCTCGTCGACGACGATGTGCGCGAACGGTCCGGCCAGCCGGTCCGGGTCGACCGAGCCGAGCGTGGCCTCGTCGACCAGGGCGTCCTGGAAATCCTCGCCGCGCAGCATGGTCACCAGGCCGGTGCCGTACTCGTCGTCGGCCGCTTCGATGAGGTCGTCGACGACCCGGGACATGCGTTCGCGTTCGGCGGCCGCGGTCGCCGCGCGGCGGTGGGACCGGGTCGAGGCGGCCGGGTCGCCGAGGCGCTGCCGGGCCGCGTCCAGCAGCGGCAGATCCGAGACGGTCCACGCCTGGGCGTCCGCGCGCCGCAACCGGCGGATCTCGTCGATGCTCAGCCAGGGTGCGCATCTGCGCAGGTAGGCGGGCACCGACCACAGGTCGGCGACCACGTCCGTGGGCTTCAGGATCGGCCAGGCGCGGTTGAACGCCGCCCACAGCTCGGCCTTCGCCGACGCGTCCAGCGCCCCGGCCCGCGACAACGGCCCACCCCGTGTGCCGGCGACACCCAGCGCGCCGGGCCCCGACAGTGAATCAGCGGGTGCGGCGATGTCCGGCGAGCCGGACGCCGGTGGTGAATCGGCATGTGTGGCGAGGTCCAGGATGTCCAGCAGTTCGGCCCAGATCTGATCGCGGGCCTCGTTGTGCGGGGTGCCCGGCTCGGCCGCCTCGAACGCCCGGGCCCAGTCCTGCGCGGTCACCCGTACGTCGCCGTCGTCGGTTTCGAGGACGAGCGGCTTCGACGGTGCCTCCTCGTAGAAACGGACCGCGGCCTCGATGGCTTTCACCATGCCGGCCGACGACTTGAGCCGCGCCACCTCGGGGTCGGTCTCCATGGTGGCCGCGGCGCCTTCGGCGACCAGATCACGCAGCGTGCAGATCTGGACGTCCTCCTCGCCGAGGCTGGGCAGCACATCCGAGACGTACGCCAGATAGGGCTGATGCGGGCCGACGAACAGCACCCCACCACGGCGGTGCCCGAGCCGCGGGTCGGAGTAGAGCAGGTACGCGGTCCGGTGCAGCGCCACCACCGTCTTGCCGGTGCCCGGCCCGCCGTCGACGACCAGTGCCCCGCGCGATCCGGCCCGGATGACGGCGTCCTGGTCTGCCTGGATGGTGCCGAGCACGTCCCGCATCCGGCCGGACCGTTCCGCACCGAGACTGGCGATGAACGCGGACTGGTCGTCGAGGGCCGCCGCGTGCCCGGCGAACTCGCCGGGGGCGAACACCTCGTCCCAGTAATCGCTGATCCGGCCCCGCGTCCAGCGGTAGCGGCGGCGGCTGACCAGCCCCATCGGGTTGCCGTGGGTGGCGCCGAAGAACGGTTCGGCGGCCGGGGACCGCCAGTCGATCAGCAGTTGGCGGCCGGTGCTGTCGGTGAGCCCCTGTCGGCCGATGTAGACCGGCTCGGGATCGTCGGCGCTGACCATCTGCCCGAGGCAGAGATCCACGCCGAAGCGGCGCAGCGACCGCAGTTGACCGGTGAGGCGGCGAACCTCCTGGTCGCGGTCGAGGGCCTGCTGGCCGATGCGGGCACGGGACCGGCGGGCGGCGTCGAGGCGGCCGGACAGGTCGGTGATGCGCTGTTCGAGGGTTCCGGCGAGTACGGCGAAGTGCTTCTCGTCGCCGGCGATCAGTGCCGGGTCGGCTTTGCCGGCGAGATTCGCGGGCAGGTGGAACACCGGGTTCACGCGGAGATTCCGATCTTCAATCGCTGCGGGGATGGCGGGTGCCAGCCCCATGAGCAGCGATTTTGCGCCTTCCCCGGGGCCTTGCCGCAAGCCCCGGGGTCGGCTATACCTTAAGAAGGGCGGGGTGTGAGTTCGTAACCGTCGCCGTTGAAAACGACGATCTTGAAGTCGTTTTCGTCGTTCACGTCGCGGAAGTGCCCGCAGCTGAGGACGACCTCGTAGTGATCACTCACAGTCATCGGGGATAGATCACCACCCCGACTTGAGCAGTCGCTCAAGCAGCGTCTACTCTCGGACTCGGGGACGCTTTCCGCGTACCCCTGAATGTCCTTGCCGATCTCGGACCTGGAGCGACTCGCCGGCCGATCCGCGCCGCCGCGACGGGGGAGAGATGAGCGACACCAAGCAGCGACTGCTCGACGGAACCCTCGCCGCGCTGCGCGAACACGGCGTGACCGGCGTGTCGGCGCGGACCATCGGGGCCGCCGCGGCCGTCAACCAGGCGCTCGTCTTCTACCACTTCGGATCGGTCGACGAGCTTCTCGGCGCGGCCTGCGAGCAGGCGACCCGGCAGCGGGTCGACGCGTTCGCGGAACGGTTCGCGGCGGTCGGCACGCTGCGCGAACTGCTCCAGGTGGGCCGTGACCTGCACGCCGAGGAACTGGAACGCGGCAACGTGTCGGTCCTGGCGCAGATGCTCGCGGCCGCGCAGACCGGCGACCGTCTGGCCGGGCCGACCGCCGCGGCGCTGCGCATGTGGACCGACGAGATCGCCACCGTGCTGCACCGGCTGATGGCCGGCTCACCGGTCGCCGAGGTCGCCGACATTCCCGGGCTGGCCCGCGCGGTCGCGGCCGCGTTCATCGGCATCGAACTGTACGAGGGCGTCGACCGGGCCGGCGCCCACCACGCCCTGGAGGCCCTCGACCAGCTCGCCGTCCTGGTCGAGGTGGTCGACGAACTGGGCCCGATCGCCCGGCGGGCGCTGCGCTCCCGGATCAAGAAAGCCCGCGCCTGAGCGGATCAGGAAAGCCCGCGCCTGAGCGGATCAGGAAAACCGGCGCCTGACCCGATCAGGAAAGCCCGTGCCTGATCATCGGAGGGCCGACAGGACGGCGGTCACCTCGGGCCGCGGCGTCGACGGGCGGCGCACCGCCGCCGTGATCCGGCGGGTGACCGGCGGGCTGAGCGGCCGGGTCGCCACCCGATAGCGTGGATCCACCGCCAGGCTCGGCAGCATCGCGATCGAACGGCCCTTCTCCACGTGCCGCAGCGCCAGCATGTAGTTGTTGAACCGGCAGATCACCGACGGCTCGAAACCCGACTCCCGGCACAATCGGGTGGCCAGCTCCGACATGTACGAACCGGGCACGTCGAAGGTCCACCGCTGCCCGGCGCACGCCTGCAGGCCGACCGCCTCGTACCCGGTCAGCGGATGATCCACCGGCAGGACCAGCACGATCTCGTCCTGCCCGAGCGGCACCAGATCGATCGCCGGATCCAGTTCGGTACCGGCGAAATCGGTCGTCGTGATGATCACGTCCACGTCGCCGCGCCGCAGCGCCGGCATGCTCTCGTGCGGTTCCAGCTCCACCAGCGCCACCGTCACGTCCGGATGCCGCTCGGCCAGCCGCTCCACCGCCGGTTCGGCCAGCGCGTGCACCGCGCTCTGGAACGCGGCGAGCGTCACCGTCCCGGCAGGCTCCTGGGCGAGGCCCCGCAACTCGGCCTCGGCCGCGTCCATCGCCGCCAGGATCTCCCGGGCCCGGCCGGCCAGCAGCACCCCGGCCGCCGTCAGCCGCACCCGCCGGCCGGTCCGCTCCAACAGGGCGGTACGCGTCTCCCGCTCCAAGGTCGCCAACTGCTGCGACACCGCCGACGGACTCAGATTGCCACGCTGCGCGACCGCCCGCACGGTGCCGAAGGTCGCCAGATCGGCCAGCAGCCGCAGCCGCCACGGATTCAGGGTCACCGCCGCACTGTACGGCTCCGCTTAACAGCAGCGGCGCAAATGCGCGCTGGACGTGACGCTCGAACGCTTCCTACGGTCAGGGCATGGCTGACTTCTGGGACGACGCTGACCGTCATCTGATCCGCTACTCCGGCGCCGGCGGCTTCGTACCGGAGATCATCGAACGTGCCGAGGGCAGCTTCGTCCACACCGCCGACGGCCGCCGCCTGCTCGACTTCACCTCCGGGCAGATGAGCGCCATCCTCGGCCACTCCCATCCGGCCGTCACCGCCACCGTCCAGCGGCAGGCCGCCACGCTCGACCACCTGTTCAGCGGTATGCTCAGCCGGCCCGTCGTCGACCTGGCCCGCCGCCTTGCCGAGTCGCTGCCCGACCCGCTCACCAAGGTGCTGCTGCTCACCACCGGCGCCGAATCCAACGAGGCCGCCATCCGGATGGCGAAACTCGTCACCGGCGGCCACGAGATCATCTCCTTCGCCCGGTCCTGGCACGGCATGACGCAAGCCGCGGCCAGTGCCACCTACAGTTCCGGGCGCAAGGGGTACGGGCCCGCGGCGCCCGGCAACTACGCCATTCCGACGCCCAACGCGTACCGGCCGGACTTCATCACCGCCGACGGGGGGCTCGACTGGCGGCGCCAGCTCGACTACGCCTTCGAGATGATCGACGCCCAGTCCGTCGGCAGCCTCGCCGCCTGCCTCGTCGAGCCGATCCTCAGCTCCGGCGGGGTGCTCGACCTGCCGCCCGGCTACCTGGCCGTGCTGCGCGACAAATGCCACGAACGTGGCGGCCTGCTGATCCTCGACGAAGCCCAGACCGGGCTGTGCCGCACCGGCGACTGGTACGCCTTCCAGCGCGACGGCGTCGTCCCCGACATCATCACCCTGTCCAAGACCCTCGGCGCCGGCCTGCCGCTGGCCGCCGTCGTCACCAGCGACGAGATCGAACGCGTCGCCCACGAACGCGGCTTCCTGTTCTTCACCACCCACGTCTCCGACCCGCTCGTCGCCGCCGTCGGCAACACCGTCCTCGACGTCCTCGAATCCGAACGGCTCGACCTGCGGGCCGCCGAACTCGGCGCCCACCTCCACAAGGGCCTGACCGAGCTGGCCGGCCGGCACCCCGTCATCGGCGACGTCCGCGGCCGTGGCCTGCTCGTCGGCCTGGAACTGGTCCTCGACCGCGACACCCGACAGCCCGCCAACGAACTCGGCGCCGCCGTCACCCGCCGCTGCCTGGAACTCGGCCTGCACATGAACGTCGTCCAGCTCCCGGCGATGGGCGGCGTCTTCCGCATCGCCCCGGCGCTGACGTCGACCGTCGAGGAACTCGACCTCGGGCTGTCGATCCTCGACCAGGCGATCGGGGAGACGGCGCCACGGTTCACCGCCTAGGCGGGCGCTTGCGGACCGCCTTCGGGACCCGGCGGCGGCGGGGCCGCGCCACCTGGCGGACATACGTGGGCTGCCACAGCGGCAGCGGCTTCTCCGGTGGCGGAGTGCCCCCGGCCACCCAGGCCGACCAGCCCAGTCCGGCCAGCGCGGCCAGGGCCAGACCGCCCGGGATCCACGCGTACCGCACCCGCCCGGGCGCCTCCGGGGCGACCAGGCCGGTCGGCTCCAGCCGCACCGCCACGTCGTCGCCGACACTGAAGTCGTCACCGCCGCTGGTCCGGCAGATCGTCCCCGGCAACGGCGACCCGTCCAGCCGCGTCAGCCGGTAACAGTTCTCCCGCGAGTATCTGTCACGATGCCGATCATCGACGGTGATGTCCACGCCGCTGACGTGCGCGGTCTCGGTCCGGCCGAACACACCCAGCACGATCAGCCGGGCACCGAAATGCATCGCCCCGAAGAACACGATCGCCGCCACGACCATCCGCGTGACCGGCGCCCGATCGTACTCGTCCTCCCGCCTCCACGTGCCGGCCGGCGCCAGCACCCCGGCCGCCACCGCCGTCGGCACGACCCCGAGCAGCAGCAGCCAGGTGGGCCAGCCTCGCAGGTCAGCGACCGCGGCCACCAGACCGGGCGCCACCATGCCGGCGACCAACGTGAGCCGTCGCCCCGACGGGCCGCGCAGAGCAGAGTTCACCTACGTGATTCTGGAAGATCGCCGCAAACCGTGGTCCAGCTCCGCGTCCCCCTCGCGCTTCCTTCTCCGGTACGCGTGACCGCGTCCCGCCGAAATCCGGACCGTCCCGTCCGTGCCGCGCGACCCCGCTGCCCGCTCCCGCCCGTGCCGCGCCCGCCGGGCTGAGGCCGATACTCACCCGGGCCCGGCCCGCCCGTCCCCCGTTCTCGCCCCGGCCGCCGCGGCGCGGGCAGGAGCGGGCAGTGTGCGCGGTGAGGCTCTCGTACGAGTGTGTGGGGTTGGGGTCGGTTTCGCGCCCGAACTCCACACGCGGCGGGGTCGCGGACGGGGAGCGTGTGAGCGGCTGTGCCGGTTCCCGCGGTCGTCCGGCTGAGGAAGATCCGGGTGCCGCAGCGGAGGTTCACGAGCATGGCGGGGGCGCGACGGGCGTGCCGATCTCGATCAGGTTCTGGTTCATCTCGATGGTGGTGGCGAGGCGGGTGAAGCCCGGACCGGGGATCAGGTCGATGGCCCTGTCGCCGCGGCCCGGATCGAACTCCATGGTGACCTCGCCGTGTACGGCCGCCCGCAACACCGTCGCCGCGCCGATCGACGCGGGACCGTAGCGCAGGGTGGTCGTCTCGGCAGGACCGAGGCCGGCCTCGATCACGGTGAAGCCGCGGGTACGCAGTTCGGAGGCGATTCGGTCGTCCGGCAACCGGACCTGGATGTCGGCGGGACTGTCCGGAAGGCTGAGCACGCAGGTGACCAGGCCACTCGAAGGCCGGTCACCGGCCGGCAGCGTGGGCTGCTGCTCCCGGGGCCAGACGAACGCGGCGCCCGCCGTCACCGCCACCACCGCGCCGGCCGCCGTCACCGCGGCCACCTGGCGGCGTGCCCGGCGACGGCCGCGGGCACGGACCTCGGCGGCGGGCATCACCTCCAGGTCGCGCACTTCGGCGGCCAGTTCCTCAAGACGCTCAGGCGCCCGATGTGACATCACTGATCTCCTCGTCGAGTAGTTCGCTGAGAGCCGCCCGCGCCCGGGACAGCCGCACCTTGACCGTCCCCACCGGGGTCCCGGTGCTCGCGGCGATCTCGCTGACCGGCATGTCCAGCAGGTAGTGCAGGGCGATGACCTGCCGCTGCGCCACCGGCAGCCGTTGCAGCGCGCCGGTGACGGCCACCCGGTCCGGCGTCGGCCCGGCGGTCGCCTCGTCGGCCCGGCCCATCCGGGCGCGGGCGGCCACCCACCGCCGCAGCCCACGCCACCGGTTGGCCATCAGGCGCCAGGCGACCGTGCGCACCCAGGCTTCCGGATCCTCGTATCCGGAGATCCGGGACCAGTGCTGCCAGGCCCGCGCGAAAGCCTCCTGAGCCAGATCCTGGGCCTCGGCCCGGTCTCCGCAGGCGGCGTAGAGGTAGAGCACGACGCGGCGGACCGTCGCGATGTAGAAGGCGTCGAAATCGGCGCTGTCCCTACTCGCCATGGTCCCCGCTTCCGGTCGGTTGTTCGCACACCTGAGAACACACCGCGGCCCCGCGCCCGGTTACATGGCGGCGTCGTGTTTCTCGATCAGAATCGGCAGCCCGTCCAGCGAGCCGATGCGGAACAGACACCGGTCGGCGATCTCACGGTCCTGGAAGACGTGCCCCACGGGCCCCGCCGGATCACGCGGGCCGCCATGGCCGGGACGGCTCCGTTGTCAGCCGGCCGCCGAGCCGCCGCCACCCGGCCGGAGAAGACCGCATCGATCCTCACTTCGAAAAATCCTTTCCGGTACGCACGACCCCGCCCAGCCGAATCCGGACCGTCCCGTCCGTGCGGCGCGATCCCGCTGCCCGCTCCCGCCCGTGCCGCGACCGCCGGGCCGAGATCGCCCGCACGCGGAAGTCGGCCGCCGGGCGGCCGGGCACTAACCGCAATGCCGCGTAGTTAGCGGTGGCGGTGGAGTGTCAAGTGGGTGTGTCGATGCACGTAGAACAGCGGAACTCCCGTTATAGAGGGGTTGTCCTCACAAGACACCCTTCGAGCTGGGAGTTCCGCTGCCTGAGCATTCTGTCATTCACCGTACGACCGTGGTAGCCGCGGGCCGGTTCGCGCCGGGACATCTGGGCGAGCTGACGCAGATCGTGCCGTTCGAGATGGTCGACGACGTCCTCGCGACGACCGGTACGGTCCAGGCCCGAATCCGGGACCTGCCCTCACGGGTCGTGGTCTACCTGCTCCTCGCTGGCGGCCTGTTCGCCGAGTCCGGCTACCGGCAGGTCTGGTCGAGGCTGACCAGCAGTCTCGACGACCTGAAGCCGGCCGCTCCGACATCATCTGCGTTGGCTCAGGCCCGCCGCCGCATCGGCGTCAAGCCCTTGGCCGCCCTGTTCGCTCTGCTCGCCGGGCCCGCCGCTGCGGCCGAGCGATGGCGGGGCCTGCTGCTCTGCGCTATCGACGGCACCACCATGTCAGTCCCCGACAGCCCCGCGAACCTGACCACCTACGGCCGGCAGACCGGCTCGCACGGCGGGTCCGGATATCCGCTGCTACGCCTGGTCGCCATCGTGGCCTGCGGCTCCCGCACCGTCATCGACGCGGTCTTCGGCCCGATCGGCATCGGAGAGGTCCGCTAGGCACCGACGCTGTTCCGCTGCCTGAAACCAGGCATGCTGCTGCTCGCAGACCGCAACTTCGCCGTCTGTGACCTGGTCGAACAGATCCACGCCACCGGCGCGGACCTGCTCATCCGCTGCAAAACCAACCGCAAGTTTCCGACCATCGGCCGCTACCGTGACGGCTCCCGGCTCGCGCTGCTCGGCGGTGTCGTCGTCCGTGTCATCGACGCCGAGATCACCGTGCACACCGACGGCAAGCCCCACCACACCGGCCAGTACCGGCTGATCACCACCCTGACCGACTGTCAGTTCAGTGCCCTGGACCTGATCACCCTGTATCACCAGAGGTGGGAGATCGAGACCGCGTTCTTGGAGATGAAGTCCACCACCCTCGACGGGCGAGTCCTCCGCGCACGCACCCCGACCGGCATCGAGCAGGAGGTCTACGCCCTGCTCACCACCTACCAAGCGTTACGGCTGGCCATGGCCGGCGCCACCGATCACGCCCCGGACATCGCCCCGGACCGAGCCAGCTTCACCATCGCCCTGACCACCGCCCGTGACCAGGTCATCCAGGCCGCGGGCGTCATCGCCGCCACGGCCATCGACCTCATCGGTGTCATCGGCCGGGCCGTCCTGGCCGACCCGCTTCCCGAACGCCGGATCCGAATCAGCCCTCGCGTCGTGAAACGCGCCATCTCCAAACACCGAGCCAAAGGCGTCATCGACCGGACCGACCACAAGGCGACCATCACGATCGCCCTGGGGTTGACCAGCAGCCCAGCACCTTAACTACGCGGCATTGGCACCAACCGCCGCTCACCCTCCAGTGTGTGGTGGCCGAGCAGTTCAGGCGCGCCGGCTGGACCGATGGGGCCAGAGACTGGCCGCACGAGGTCCGTCGAGTCTTCCGAACCTGGACCCCCAAGTAGCCGAGATCGGCTTGCCCGGCGCCTTGGCATGAGCCCTCAGACCGGCACGCATGCGGAGGTTCTGCGTGCGTGTCGTCTGCGGCAGATGTGCGTGGTGCGCGGTTACGATGCACGGCCATGGACGCCGTTGAGATCACCAGCCAGCTTGACGCCGCGGCCGAGGAGTACGCGTTTCCCGACTTGAACAACGGCTACTACTACGCTGTCGACGCCAGGCTCCACGCCTACCGTGACGCGCGCCGGTGGGCGCTGATCGTCGAGGCGGTCGGCTACTCGCCCCGGGCCGGCAACCTCACAGATGTCCTCCACGTCTTCGGCAACTGCCTGACCAGCGGCGAACCGGGCTCGGAGAACGCGGACTTCCTCGATCGGATCGACAACTGGGACGAAATCGAGGACATCGACGCGCCAGAGACGTACCGCGGAACGTCGATCATGATCCGAGGTCGCCGGATCGAGGTACCCGCCGAACACGGCGACGAACTGATCGACGTATTTCGCCGGCTCGTCCCAGAACACCGGGAACTCCTCCTGGCTGATGAAACGGAACTCCGACGGCGAATCCCCGCCGACCTACCCGAGATCATGCGGCTGGACCAATGGCACCATCCCGACGGTGAACGTCCCAGCGAGTCGACAACCTTCCGCCAACTCGCCGACGTACTCACGACCGGGGACACGGGGTTGTACGCACCGGATGCGCCGCCCAACACGCATTGGTCCCGCTGGCCGGAGTCCGGAACTCTGTAACCAGGCCCACTCGCGCCGGGCGCGGGTGCCGAGGCACGGGGACGGCCCGGCAGCGTGCCGGGTGGTGGACCGGCCGGCACGCGCCGGGCAGCCGGCCACGTCGCTGCGGACGGGATCAGTCTGAGGGCCCGATCCGGTAGGCCACGTCGCTGAACTCGGCGGAGTGCCCGGCGCCGGTCAGGTCCCACACCCACAGACCGGCGAACGCACCGGTGAACCCCATCGTGTCGCCCTCGCGGGCGTGCTCGTCGGAGACCACCGTCGCGTCCAGGACCGGCCCGAACCGCTGCCAGCCGTCGCCGGTCAGGTGACGGAAGGTCAGGCTGGGCCCGTCCAGGTCGGCTCCCAGCCGTACCGTCGCATCGGTTTTGATCGTGTGGTCGTGGATCGTCAGCTCGCCGTGGTCGCGGGTGGCCAGGCGCAGCTCGCCGCCGCCGGTCAGGTAGAGGAAGTGCCAGTTGCGGGTGTTGTAGTAGACGGTGATGCCGGCCAGGTGCTGGAAACCGGTCGGCTTGAAGTCGACGGTCGCCTCGAACGAGCAGCGTGGCGCGGTCAGCCGGCGGGCCAGCAGCGACGGCTCGATCAGGCTCTGCGGGGACCGGCCGCCGCGGATGGTGATCGTGTCGCCGATGTCGATCCAGCCGTCGGTGGCCGGGCGGCGCAGCGTCTGCCACTGCGGGCCGGGGATGTCCTGGTCGGGGAATCCGCTGGTGGTGGGGACGCCGCCGGGAACGACCGGCCATCCGTCGGCGGTCCACCGGACCTCGGCGAGGGCGGTCTCGCGGCCAAGGACGCACGGACCGTGCCGGCCGTGCGGGCGGGCCACCAGGTAGGCCAGCAGCCAGCGGCCGTCGGGCGTCTGCACCAGGCTGCCGTGGCCGGCTTTCTGCAACGGCAGATCGGGGTCGTGTCTGGCGGTGACCAGCGGTCCGTTCGGATCCCGCTCATACGGCCCCGCGAGGCTCCGCGCGCGCAGCACGGTGACCCGATGCTCCCAGCTGGTGCCGCCGTCCGCGGTGAGCAGGTAATACCAGTCGCCGCGCCGGTACAGGTTGGGGCCCTCGATCCAGCCCGCCCGGGGCGGCAACCGCAACCGGACCGGCTCGCCGAAGGGCTGCCGGGTGAACCGGTCGTAGCGGGTCGCCTCCAGCCCGGCCGACCCGCCGTGCCCGGGCCGCCAGTCGTGCTCCAGGTTGATCACCCAGCTGTCGTCGCCGTCGTGGAACAGCGACGCGTCGAACCCGCGGGCGTGCACCAGCACCGGCGCCGACCACGGCCCCTCGATCGTCGGCGCGGTGACCACGTAGTTGGGGCTGTCGGTGAACCCGCCCGCATAGCTGGACACCATGCTGTAGAGCAGGTGGAACTCGCCGTCGGCGTAGCTCAGCGACGGCGCCCACACCCCGCCCGAGTCCGGGTAGCCGGTCAGGTCGAGGTCCAGCAGCGCCCCGCCCAGTGACCGCCAGGTCTCCAGGTCACGCGAGTGGTGCAGGCGCACGCCGGGCGTCCACTCACAGGTCGACGTGGCGATGTAGTAGTCGTCGCCCACCCGCAGGAAGGACGGGTCCGGGTGGTGGCCGGGCAGCACCGGGTTACGGATCATCGTTCCTCGCGCAGGGCGGCGGCGACCAGCTGCTCGAAGGCGTGCCGGTCGGTGGGGGACAGGTGCTCGAACAGGTCGGGCAGGTGCTCGGCGACCTCGGCGTAGACCGCGTCGCCCACCTGTTTGCCTTTCGGGGTGCTGATCAGGGTGCACAGGCGCCGGTCCTGCTCGCAGCCGGTGCGCTGGACCAGGCCGCGCCGCTCGGTGCGGTCGACCAGTCCGCTCAGGCCGGGCTTGGCGAGGCCGAGCAGTTGGGACAGCTCGCTCATGCCGCGGGGCTGATCCTTCACCAGGCAGAGCAGCTGGGCCTGCGCGGTGGTCAGGTCGTGCTCGGCGCAGATCTGCGCGAATCGCCGCTGGATCAGCGTGGACAGGTAGACCAGGTGGTTGCCGAAGCCCGGGCTCGCTGTCATGAACGTCATCTTACCTTGCACAAATTCGCGCCGCGAACTACTTTCGTTCGCGGCACGAACATTCTATCGGAGGGCAGTCTCATGGCTGACGCATTCGCCTCGTACGACCTCGCCGGCGCCAAACTGGCCAACCGCATCGCGATGGCGCCGATGACGCGCAGCCGCGCGTACGGGCCGGGCAACACCCCGACCGACCTGACCGCCACCTACTACGCCCAGCGCGCCTCGGCCGGGCTGATCATCACCGAGGGCGTCCAGCCGTCGATCGTCGGTCAGGGCTACACCGACACCCCCGGCCTGCACAGCGAGGAGCAGGTCGCCGCCTGGCGCAAGGTCACCGACGCGGTCCACGCCGAGGGCGGCGTCATCTTCGCCCAGCTCATGCACAGCGGCCGGATCGGCCATCCCAGCCTGCTGCCGGACGGTCTCGTCCCGGTCGCCCCGTCCGCCGTCGCGGCCGCCGGGCAGCTGCACACCCACGACGGCATGAAGGACTTCGTCACCCCGCACGAGCTGACCGAGGCGGAGATCGCCGAGACCATCACCGACTTCGCGAACGCCGCCCGCAACGCGATCGCGGCCGGCTTCGACGGGGTGGAGATCCACGGCGCCAACGGTTACCTGGTCCACCAGTTCCTGTCCGACAACGTCAACCAGCGCACCGACGGCTGGGGCGGCACCGTCGACGGCCGGATCCGCTTCGCCGTCGAGGTCGCCACCGCGATCGCCGACGCCATCGGCGCCCACCGGCTCGGCATCCGGCTGTCGCCGGACAACCCGTACAACGACATCACCGAGACCGGCACCGGCGAGATCTACCCGGCCCTCGTCGACCGGCTCGCCCCGCTCGGCCTCGCCTACCTGCACCTGGTCGAGAGCGGCGACCGCGACCTGACCAACCGGCTGCGCGGACAGTGGCCGGGCACGTTCATCCTCAACCCGGCCACCTACCCGAACTACACCGGGCCGGAGGCGCTCGCCCTCATCGAGGACGGCACCACCGACCTGGTCTCCTACGGCGCGCTCTTCCTCGCCAACCCGGACCTGCCGGCCCGGCTCGCGGCCGGCGGACCCTTCAACACGCCCGACTACGCCAAGGCGTTCGGCGGGGACCACACCGGCTACACCGACTACCCGGCCCTCTGACATTCCCCTCCGCCGCGGGGCGCCCTTTGCCGGGGGCGCCCCGCGGCGGCTCGCCACCGGCTCTGCGACCTCAGATCCGGTACCCACCCACCTGCCAGGGATCCCCTCGCGAGAAGATCCTGGCCGGCCGCGATGCCTCCTCGAGGGCCGCGGGTAGCCCTGACGCTGTCCATGAACGCCACCGTGCGGCACTGATCAGCCGAGACGCGGAACCATCGCGACGATCACGGGGTCGCAGCTCACTCGGAAAACGAACCCACCTCCCGTCCGAAGAGACGGAACACGGATCACGGCTGTGTGCGTCCCGGGAACATGACACCCATGGTGGGTGTCGTCACGCCCACCATGGGTGTGGCGTTCTCAGCGCACACTTCGCTCGCGACGCCGTTCACGGTGACCCGAACAGAGAGCACTGCTCTTGACGGTGAGCAGGCGTTCACTGTTTACTGTTCTCAAGCGAGAGCAGTGCTCTCTAATCGGGAGGCGACCATGCGGTATCTGGCACCCAAGCGCGCGAGCAACCTGTTCAACGACCTCGCCAAGTGGCTCACGGCCCGGGGGATCAGCCTGCTCGGCAGCCGCGTGCTGGCCGTCCGCGGCCGCAAGAGCGGCGAGATCCGCACCACGGTGGTCAACCTCTTCACCCACGAGGGCGAGCGCTACCTGCTCGCGCCCCGAGGCCACACCCAATGGGTACGCAACCTGCGCGCCGCCGGAGAAGGCGAACTCCGCCTCGGCCGCCGCAGCGAGCCCTTCACCGCGGTCGAGGTCGCCGACGCCGACAAGCCGCCGCTGATCCGTCTCTACCTGCGCAAATGGGCCTGGGAGACGGGCGCCTTCTTCGACGGCCTGAAAGCCGGCTCACCCGAGGCCGACCTTGTGGCCGCGGCCCCGGGCTTCCCCGTCTTCCGCATCGTCACCCGCTGACCTTCCCGCATCCTCACGCCGCGTGCCCGGGCCGCGCGCACCGCAGACCTACCCACAGCGACCAGCTCGAATCCCGGTCCGGGCCGTACGCCGGGCGCCACTTGCGATGATCGGCGGGCAGCGGGTTTCGGGGCGTTCGGATAGGTTGTCGGCTCGTGACCGTTGTACGGGTGTTCGAAGAGGACGACTACCTGCCGGAGTACGGCCTCATCGTGCTGCGCGACACCAGCGTCGACTGGGGCGACCGGGACCCCGACTTCCCACGCCACCGGGACCGGGGCGACGAGCCGGCCGGCACCCTCGCCGGGACCGGCGGTGGCTGGCTGACCGCCCAGGCGTACGGCATGGCCCGGCACCGGATCGTGCTGGAGCTGCACGACAGCGCCCCGGCCGCGGATCACGCCGACTGGCAGGACGTCATGGAGGCGCCCTACCGGTCGAGTTCCGGCGGGCTGTCGCTGACCACCCTGACCGGCGGAATCGGGCCGGTCGACTTCCACCTCGGGCACGAGGAGTGGTTCCGGGTCCGGGTGCGCCGGCGGGCCGTCGGTGACGACGGGAGCCGCTTCACCTGGCTGATCAGCTTCTGGCCGGACGATCGTGCCGACCCGCCGGTCTGGCTGCGCCGCAGTGCGCCGGGGGTCGGGCCGGGCAACTCCGGCTGGCACGCCATGCTGCCGTCCGCCGTGATGACCGTCGCCTACCTGACGATCAACGCGGAGAAGGCGCTCGGCGGCCCGGTCACCGCCGAACAGGTGCAGTCCTGGCACGTCGTGCCGCCCGTCTACCCGGCGGGCTGGATGGACGACCCGCTGCCGGACGGCGCGAAGGCCGACGCCTATGCCGGGCAGCTCGGTGTGCCACCGATCCGCCGCGGGCGCGACGTGCTCCCGTTCATGGAGGCGGCCGGCATCCTGCTGCGTGACGGCGACCGCTACCGTGCCGGGCGATTCGACCGGATCGACACCGTGTTGACGCTATCGTCCAAGGATGCGGCGATCGTCAGAAAAATGGACGCGATCGGACGATGGTCCCGCATCGCCGACGACCTCCAATCGGTGTTGCGCTGGAGCCGGGCCGAACCGCTGGAGACCACCAGCGCCGAACTGGCTGCCCGGCTGTTGATCGACGAGACGGATCTGGTCGGCCTGGTCACCTATCTCGGATCGAGCATTCATCTGACACTGAGATAGATCGCGCGGGCGCGGAGCCCGGGCTGCCATGAACGCCGATCCCGCGGCTCAGCACTCGATGACGTTGACGGCGAGCCCGCCCCGGGCCGTCTCCTTGTACTTGTCCTTCATGTCGGCGCCGGTCTCCTTCATGGTCTTGATGACCTTGTCGAGGGAGACGTGGTGCCGGCCGTCGCCGCGCAGCGCCATCCGCGCGGCGGTGACCGCCTTGACCGCGGCCATCCCGTTGCGCTCGATGCACGGGATCTGCACCAGGCCGCCGACCGGGTCACAGGTCAGGCCCAGGTTGTGTTCCATGCCGATCTCGGCGGCGTTCTCCACCTGCTCCGGGGTGCCGCCGAGCACCTCGGCCAGCCCGGCCGCGGCCATCGCGCACGCCGAGCCGACCTCGCCCTGACAGCCGACCTCGGCGCCGGAGATCGACGCGTTCTCCTTGAACAGCAACCCGATCGCCCCGGCCGTCAACAGGAACCGGACCACGTCGTCGCCCTGCGCGCCCGAATAGTGCAGCACCGCCGGAATGATGCCGGCCGCGCCGTTGGTCGGGGCGGTCACCACCCGGCCACCGGCCGCGTTCTGCTCGTTCACCGCCATGGCGTAGACGGTCAGCCACTCCATCGCCAGCTCGTCCCGGTGACCCGACGCCCGTAGCTGCCGGGCCACCCCGGCCGCCCGGCGGCGCACCCTCAAACTGCCGGGGAGCACACCCTCGGCGTCCAGACCGGCCGCCACACAATCGCGCATCACCTGCCAGATGCCCAGCAGGCCGGCGCGAACCTCGGCCTCCGGCCGCGAGGCGGCCTCGTTCGCCAGCATCAGCCGGGCGATCGACAGACCGGTGCTCCGGGTGAGCGCCAAGAGTTCCGCACCCGACGAGAAGGGGTACGGAACACGCGCGCCCGCCGCATGATCCGAATCGGTGTACGGGGTACGTGTACTCAGCGCTGTGTGATCCGAATCGGTGTACGGGATTCGCCCACTCGCTACCGCGCCACCCGAACCGGTGTACGGCGTGTGCGCACCCGCGGCCGTATCGCCCGGACCGGCGTACGGGGTACGCGCCTTCGTCGTCGCGTCGCCCGGCCCGGGGTAGGAGATCTGCGTACTCGCCCCCACGTGATCCGCATCGGTGTAGGGGGTACGTGTACTCGGGCCGGTGTGATCCGGTCCGGGGTAGGGGTCACGTGCACCCGCTGCCGCGTGATCCGATTCGGTGTACGTGATTCGCGCACCCACCCCTGCGTCACCCGAATCGGTGTACGAGATCTGCGTACCTGCCGACGCGTGATCCGATTCGGTGTACGCCGCGCGCGTAGCCCGTACGCCGGAGGGTTCCCGGGGGATCACGAAGCCGCCGCCGACCGAGAAATAGGTCCTGGCCAGCAGCTGCGTGCCGTCGGCGCCGAAGGCGGCGAAGGTCATCCCGTTGGGATGCTCCGGCAGCGTCCGCCGCCGGTGCAGCACCAGATCCACCGTGGCGGTCCGCCCGTCCGGCAGGGTCAGCGCCCCGGCGGCGTGAATGGCGGCGGCCCGCTCGTCGGCGCCCGACACGTCGACCGTCTCCGGCTCGGCGCCCTCCAGCCCTAGCAGGACCGCCTTCGGCGTCCCGTGCCCGCGTCCGGTCGCGCCGAGGGAGCCGAACAGTTCGGCCCGCACCCGCGTCACCCCGTCGACACCGGCGAGACGGCCGGCGAACATGCGCGCCGCCCGCATCGGCCCGACGGTGTGCGAGCTGGACGGGCCGATCCCGACGGAGAACAGGTCGAACACCGAGACCGTCATGACACGAGGGTGGTGTAGCCGGCGGCGTCCAGCAGCTCCGGACCGCCGGTGACGCGCAGCCGGAACAGCCAGCCCGCCCCGTACGGATCGGAGTTGATCAGGCCCGGCTCGTCGCTCAGGGTGACGTTGACCTCGATGATCTCGCCGTCGGCGGGGGCGTAGACCTCGCTCACCGACTTCGTCGACTCGATCTCACCGCACGGGTCACCGGCCTTGACCAGCGTGCCCGGCTCCGGAAGCTCCACGAACACGACGTCGCCGAGGGCGTCGGCCGCGAACGCGGTCACCCCGACGGTCGCCGGCGAGTCCTCGGTCAGCCACTCGTGGTCACGGCTGTAGCGCAGGTTCTCGGGGATCATGGTCGGCTCCTCAGCGGGTACGGCGGTAGAAGGGCAGGGCGACGACCTCGGCGTCGACCCGGGCGCCGCGAACGTCGACGGCGAGTTTCGTTCCCGGTTCGGCCAGTGCGGCCGGCACCTGGGCCATCGCGACCGGATGGCCGAGCGTGGGGGAGAGGGCGCCGCTGGTCACCACACCGGCATCGGTGCCCTCGTGCAGCACCCGGTAACCGGCCCGGGGCGCGCGGCGGCCCTCGGTCACCAGGCCGGCGAGCAGCGTCTCCGGGCCGGTCGCGGCCACCGGCCGCAGCGCGGCCGCGCCCACGAAGTCCGGCTTGTCCAGGGCCACCACCCGGCCGAGACCGGCGTGGAACGGGGTGGAACGCACCGACAGCTCGTGGCCGTACAGCGGCATGCCCGCCTCCAGGCGCAGCGTGTCCCGGCAGGCCAGCCCGCACGGCCGCGCCCCACGCGACGCCGCCCACTCCCAGATCGCCGGGGCGTCCCCGGCGTCGCAGTAGATCTCGAAACCGTCCTCGCCGGTGTAGCCGGTCCGGGCCAGCAGCACGTCCCGGCCGGCCAGCCGCTCCGGGCGGATGCCGTAGTAGGGCAGGTCGGCGCCGGTGCCGAGCACGTCCAGCGACATCGGGCCCTGCACCGCGATCAGGGCGCCGGGCCGCTCGCCGATGCGTACGGCGTACCCGTTGGAGTGCTCGCCCAGCATGGCCCGGACCACCGCGGCGTTGGCCGCGTTGGCCACCACCAGGAACTCCCGCTCGGCCAGCCGGTAGACGACCAGATCGTCGAGGACGCCGCCGGTGGTGTGGCACAGCATCGTGTACTTGGCGCGGCCCACCTTCACCGCCGACATGCGGCCCACCAGCGCGTAGTCGAGGAAACCGGGATCGCCGGAGACCCGGATCCGGCCCATGTGGCTCAGATCGAACAGGCCGGCGTCCTCCCGGACCGTGTGATGCTCGGCCAGGTCACTGCCGTACCGCAGCGGCATCGACCAGCCGGCGAAGTCGGTGAAGGAAGCGCCCAGACGGGTGTGGACGTCGAACAGCGCGGTGCGTCTCAACGGGGAGGCTCCTGTGGTAGCGGGTGGGCCTCCCTCGCTCTGTCATGGGGCCTGAGAGGTTCACCGCCGGGGCGGCTTGCACCGTGGGCGCGGACCGCTGGCGGCGGCCCGACTTTCCAGAGTCGCCTGACCAGACGCGGTACCTGAGCCTGAGAGATTCTGAGGGAGAAGTTGCTCCTTCGGCGCCCCGGCCCGGGGGCTGGGGGCTCTCCCGCGACGGTTGCAGCGGCGAAGTGTTCGGTTGTGGGCCAGAAACTATCCGCCCGGCGATCGACCGGTCAAGCCGGGGCGGTGACCTCGGGTGTTCACACTCGTGCGGCCCTCAGTGGGCTTTCAAGCGGCGCCACCCGGGGGAGCGCCGCAGACGCAGAACCGGTTGCCCTCCGGGTCGGCCAGGACGACGTACTCCGGCTCGGCCGGATGGCTCTCGCCCGGCTTCGGGTAGAACGGCCAGTCGACCCGCCGTGCGCCCAGCCCGAGGAGCCGGTCCACCTCCGCTTCCAGATCGCCGTGCTCGTCCTGGATGTCGAAGTGGATCCGGGGCTGCTCCTGCACCGGGCTCTCGCTGACGTCCATCGCGATCGGCGCGCCGGGCACGCCGGGCGGCGGCTCGATCACGATCCAGTCGTCGCCGGCCCACCGGGGTGGGCGGCGCACATAGCCGAGAGCCGCCATCCAGAAGTCGCCCGCCCGCTTGTCGTCCGCCACACCGAGTGAGATCTGCGCGACCATCGCCATGCCCCCGATCCTAGGAGGCAACGATCGTTGCTCAAGATACCGGGAGCAACGTATGTTGCCCTCATGTTGGAGGAGCTGCGCCGCCTGACCGAGTCGATCGCCGAGATGGAGGTCCGCCGCACCCGGATCATCAGCCGGCTCCGGCGGGAGCACGCCGCCAGCTGGGACGAGATCGGCAGAGCGTGCGGCATGACCCGGCAGGGCGCCACCCGCCGCTGGTCCAGGACGCTGCACGCCGGCTCGTTCGGCAGCGCCGTCGGCGCCTACCACCGCGGCCGGCCGCCCTACCCCCGCTCGGCCGTCGAATGGGCCGTTCCCCGCACCGCCCGCCGCGTCCTCGACCTCGGCGCCGGCACCGGCAAACTCACCGAACTGCTCGTCGAAGCCGGACTAGACGTGGTCGCCGTCGAACCGTCCGCCGAGATGCGCGACCAACTGGCCGCCGTCGCCCCGCGCGCCGCGATCTTCGAGGGCACCGCCGAACACATCCCGCTTCCCGGTGCCGACGTGGACGCGATCGTCGTGGCCCAGGCCTGGCACTGGGTAGACCCCGCCCAGGCGGTCCCCGAAGCGGCCCGGGTGTTGCGGCCCGGCGGCACGCTCAGCCTCCTGTGGAACGTCCGCGACCACACCGAGGAGTGGGTCGCCCTCCTCGACGGCATCCTCCACCAGCACACCCGTCAGGAGATCGACACCAACCCCGTCATCGGTACGCCGTTCGCCGCCCCCGAACGCACCGAGATCCGCTGGCGGCACACCCTCACCCGGCAGGCGCTGCTCGACATGGTCGCGTCCCGCAGCTACGTGATCGTGCTGTCCGAACCGGAACGCCGCGACCTGCTCGCCGCCGTCGAGGACCTCCTCGGCACCCACCCCGCCCTACGCGGCCGCGACGAGATCACCATGCCGTACGTCACCCGCTGCACCCGAGCCCACCTGCCCCACTGACCCGCAAACCACTGCGCGACGACCGTGGGCCGGGTCTACCGGCGGGGCAGAGGGCGGCGCAGGATGTGGTTCAAGCCGAAGTCGGTGTCCGAGACGCGGACGTCCACATAACCGAGCCGCTGGTAGAAGCCGTAGCCGGTGATGCTGGATCCGGTCTCCATGTGGTCGAAGCCCTCGGCCGCGGCGAGGTCTTCGATGTGGTGCAGCAGCCGGGAACCGATGCCCCGGCCGTGGAAGTCCGGATGGACGAACATGGTGTAGACCTTGTTGCCGTCCCGGGAGACGGTGCCCGTGATCCCTTCCGACTCGGCGACGAACATCTCCCGTACGCCGGCCAGGTCTTTGATCTTGGCGGGGGTGAAGTGCGCGCACATCCGGTCGATCAGGTCCGGCGGATAGTCGCGGCTGTTGACCGTGCGGAGGCAGAGGCGGATCAGAGCGGCCACCGAGTCGGCGTCGGCGGGACGGAACAGGCGGATCACCTGATGGATGATTTCAGACCGCGTGGATGGCCGCCGTACAGGCTGACCCGGTGATCGGCCTCATGATCGACCGGACCGTGCTGGAAGCGGGCCGGATCCACCGGGCCGTTGCTGACGTGGACCAGCCAGTTCTCGTAATACCAGCTCGGGTTGCACGGGCACGTGGTGACGAGCATCCGGAAGTTGGCCCGGTACCGCCCCACCTGCCCGGGATCCAGCGTGAACAGCCGCGCCGTCGGCATCGACCGCGGGTAGGCGACCGAGGCGGCCGGCGACCGTTCGACGATCAGCCGGCCGTCACGGACGGTCAGGCGCACCCCCGGATCCTGGTCGCTGTCGACCAGCACCTCGTCACGGGGACGGTAGCCGTCCGCCTCGTCGAACAACGTCTCGTGCACGACCAGGCCGCCGGCCGGCAGCGGATCCGGCAGGGCGACCGGCCGGTCCAGGCCGCGGCGGGCATTCGCATGCGCCGCACCGCGCGACGCCGGGCCCCAGCGCACCCGCACCCGCTGAATGGTGACCATGTGCCCTACCCTGACCTCCGCCGTCACTGTCCGCCACGAGTTTTCCGGATAGTAGGACCCGAAAACCTCTGGCATCCTCTCCGGGTGAGCGTGGAGAGATTCTGGAATCTGGTCGAGGCGGCCCGGTCCTCGGTGGCCGACCCGTCGGACGCCGACCAGGTGGGTCTGCGGGCCCGGCGACTGCTCGACGAGCTGCCGCTGGACGAGGTGGCCGAGCTGGCGCGGGCCGAGTGGGAGTTGCGGGCCCGCTCCTACCGGGTCGACCTGTGGGGCGCCGCCTACCTGATCAACGGCGGCTGCTCCGACGACGGATTCGAGTACTTCCGCGGCTGGCTGATCGCCCAGGGCCGCGACGTCTTCGAACGCGCCGTCGCCGACCCCGACACGCTCGCCGATGTGCCGGGCGTGGGCCAGAGCCCGGATCTGGAGTCCGAGGACATGTTCGGCGTCGCCCACCTGGCCTACTGGGATCGTGCCGGCGAGGCGCCCCCGAACACCTCCAATTACCCCGACCGCGGCGAGAGCTGGGATTTCGACGACGATGACCAGCTCCGCCGCCGCCTGCCGCGCCTCCACGCCCTTCTGGAATAGACCCATCGGGTACGCGCGACGTCGCCCCGGAAGAACTGGACCGTCCCGCCCGGCCGGCGCGATCTCACCGCCACCACAGTCTGTGCCGCGCCCGCCGGGCGGAGATCGGTGCCCACCGCGCGATAAAGGCCGGGCGCCGACAACGCGGCGTATGCCAGGATGCCCGGCATGTCGCGTGCCCTGAGCTTCGGAGAGATCGCGGAATCGTATGAGCGGTTCCGCCCCGGCTATCCGGTGGAACTTCTCACCCTGGTGACGCGGTACGCCGGCCGCCCGATCCGGACCGCCCTCGAGATCGGGGCGGGCACCGGCAAGGCGACCCGCCTGTTCGCGGCGCACGGGATCGCCGTCACCGCGACCGACCCGGACGCCGAGATGCTCGCCGAGCTGCGGCGGCACGTGCCGGGGCAGGTCACGACGGTACGGGCCGCGTTCGAGGACCTGGCGCCGGGGGAGACCTTCGGGCTGGTCTTCGCGGCGGCGGCCCTGCACTGGACCCGGCCGTGGCGCCGGTGGCAGCGCCTGGCCGCACTGGTGGAACCGGGCGGGGTGTTCGCCTCGTTCGGTGGCCCGTTCCAGCTCGCCGCCCCCGCGGTCGAGCAAGCGGTGCAGGCGGCCCGCGCGCCGTTCCTGGACAGCGACGAGATCCCCTCACCGGACGGGACGCCGCCGGAGCACGCCATGCAGTGGCCGGGCAGCGAGCTGCGACGGTCCCCCTGGTTCACCGACGTCCGGCAGGAGGTCATCGAGCGGCGGTTCACGATGGCCGCCGCCGACTACGTGGGGCACCTGTCCACCGTCTCCGCCTACCTGCAGTTGCCGTCCGTGGACCGCGAGCAGGTGTTCGACCGCATCCTGGCAGTGTTGCCACCCACCGTCGAGATCAACGCCGACATCACCGCCCACCTCGCCCGCCGGACCGCCGTGCCGGCCGCGTGACCCGGCTTCACCGGGCCGGACGCGGGAACTCGTCCGGCCCCGGTGGTTCGAGGCTGCCGCCGCGCTGTTCCGGGCGGTCCTCACGCTATGAGCAGACGAAGGCCGAGTTCCGCGGCGTCGAGAGCGACGAGATCACGGTTGTGCTCGGCCCATCGGCCGGAGGCCAGGTCTTCGCGGAGCCTGCCCACCGCCCGCTGCTCGGCCTGCGGTCCGACCCTGGTCCAGACCGATACCGCGCGGCGCACCTGTTCGTCCAGATAGGCTTCGGGCCGGCGCCAATGCGCCTCGAAGAAGCCGTCAGCGCAGTCCCACGGAACGAGTACCGGCTCCGCGCGGCCTCCGATCGCTCGCGTGAGGTCGGCCAAGGACGGCCGGCCGGTGAGGAGATCAGCGAACTCCGGCAGGTAGTCGCGGGTGAGCCAGAACCGCTCGCGCCAGCCCGGGTCGTCGGCGTCGTAGGCGAACACGACCACGCGGCGGGCCACCCGCTTCATCTCCCGCAGCCCGGCGACCGGGTCCGGCCAGTGATGGACGGTGCTGACCGCCATGGCGGCGTCGAACGACTGGTCCCCGAACGGCAGGTTCCCGGCTCCGGCCGCGACGCACGGTGCGGCATCCGCCGGACGGAGTGCCCGCATGACAGCTGACGGCTCCACCGCCGTGACGTCACGGTCCGGTGGTTCGTAGGAGCCGGTACCTGCTCCGACGTTCAACACCGTTCGAGCGTCCCCGAGCGCGTCCCAGATGCGTGCCGCGATCCGGGGTTCGGTTCGTCGAGTGGCCGGGTAGGCGGCCCCGATGGCGTCGTAAAGCTGCGCGCCGAACATTCTCAGTTGCTCCTCCGGGGTTGTCCTGATTCCCATTGCTCGCGCCTGAAGTTCCCTGTCGATGGCCGTCACCATGGCAGCAGCACGGTCCCGCTGTTCCCGCAGCAGGCCTCGTAGCCGGCGCAGATGCGCGACCGCGTCGGTGGCCGGGTCGTCAACCAGATCGGTGATCTCCCGCAGTCCGAAACCGAGCCGCCGGTAGGCGAGCACTTCCCGCAGCCTTCCACGTCGTCTGCCGAATAGGCGCGGTATCCCGCGACGGTCCGTGCCGATGGCTGCAACAGGCCGATCGCGTCGTAGTGATGCAGTGTGCGGACGGTCACGCCGGCCAGTTCGGCCACACGTCCTACGGTCAGGTGCTCCTCCACGCCTCCGACTATGTGGCATGACGCCACGTGAGGCACAAGCGCTCCGTCGACGACCCCGTTCGGTGACTCACCAATCGGAACAGCAGGGATCGCGCCGACCGAGCCGCCGACGGTCACGGGCCGCAAGCGACCCATAGCAGTGGCGTACAGTGCGGAGTCGATCTTGATCGGCGCCGGCCGTCCAGAGCCTGAGGAGCATGATGTTGAGTTCGGTCCGCCGCCGGGCATACACGGTGACCGCTGTCCTGGCTGCCCTGGCCACCGCGGCCGGATGCAGCACAGGGTCGATCGCCGACCAGACGCCCCAGCCGTTGACCGACGACCAGGCGGGCGCGGAATGCCGGCGCGGCCTCACCGAGCTCAACGGCGAGACCGCCGACCGGCTCGAGCAGCGGTTCGTGGCCCGCGACGGTGACAATCAGATCCGCGTCTACGTCTCCGAAGCCGACAAGTGGATCAGCACCTGCCAGCTCGGTCCCTTCGGGCATGAGGCGACGTTCGGCTCGAGGATGGACGACGAGCCGCACGACCGGATCACCTTCTACGGCGGGGCGGACGCTGTACTCAAGGCCCACCTGCTGATCGGGCGCCTGCCCACCAAGGCGATCACGATCACGGCGTCGCTGCCGTCCGGCGCCACCCTCACCGGCTCCACCGACGGTGATCTGTTCCTGATCTGGGCGCCGGGCACCGAGGTCGAGGGTGCCCGGGTGACCGCACGCACCGCGGACGGCACGGTGGTCACCACCGCGACGGCCCCCGAGTAGGCACCTGAATGCCGGCCGTCCGCGTGTAAGGAAGTGGAACGGCCGGTCCGGCGCCGGAACCGCCCGATCAGCGCACGGATCTCAGGCGCGTAGTTCCGCCTCGCTGCCGGGTGGGCTGGTTGTGCGGGCGGGAAGATTCAGGTCGGAGTACGGCCGGCGAGGGGGAAGCAGCCGGCGAACGGGTCGGGCAGGCGGCGCCAGGCGTCGAAGCCGTCGGCGAGTTCCTCGTCGGTGAGCAGGCAGCTGTCCAGCAGGTCGAGCAGGCCGCTGTCGTCCAGGCCGAAACCGATCAGCGCGAGCACGGTCCGGCGGTCGCCGTAGTAGGGATCCCAGGTCAGGTCGGCGGCGAGGCGGCGCTGGTCGCCGGCTTCCATCCAGCGGTCCTGGGGCAGGGCGGCCAGCCAGTGGCCGAGACCGCCGAGGCTGACGCCGCCGCCGGCCGATTCGAAGCCGACGACGGTGTCCGGCTGGCTGGCGATCCATAGTTGGCCGCGCCCGCGCAGGGCCTCGCCGGTGAGGTAGTCGAGGGCGTCGTGCAGGCGGCGCGGGTGGAACGGGCGCCGGGTCTGGAAGACGACGCTGGTCGACGGGTCGTGTACGCCGATGGCCCGGCCTTCGAGGGCGAGGCCGAGCAGCCCGGGGCGGTCCGGGTCGTGCCGGCGGGCGCCGCGGATCAGGGTGGCCAGGCCGGTGCAGTCGAGGCTGTGCGTGGTGCCGGTGGGCACCTGGACCGCCCATGGGGCGAGCCGGTGCACCAGCGTGCCGAGCCGGTCCAGGCCGGACGGGTCGGTGCTGGGCCGGCTCCACAGGATCACCGTGTCGGAGTACTCGACCTGGTGCACGACCACGTCGGCGACCGCCCGGTGGTCGTCGTCGGCGGCGTGCAGGCCACGATGCCGCAGGTCGTCGGTGCTGGCCAGGTCGTCGAGGAACCGGTCGGCGTCGATGACGGTGACGTACGAGCCGAAGTGGAGGCTGTCGGTCAGCGGCCGGCAGGCGACGGCGACCGCTTCGGGTTCGATGGCCGGTGGCAGGACGAGAAGCAGGTCGCTGCCGGGCCGTTCGCCGGCGAGCCGGGTCAGTGTGGGCAGGACGTCTTCGCGCAGGGTGCAGGAGACGCAGCCGTGCAGCAGGTGGACGGTCGCCTGTTCGAGGATCTCCCGGCCGGTGCGGACGGTGCGGTGCACGATTCCGTCCCGCAGGCGGGTGATGTCGTGGCTGACGGCGATCAGCCGGTCGTCGGCGATCAGCAGGGCCTGGGCGGCGGCGCGCACGGCGCCGGGGGAGAAACCGGACAGCACGGTCACGGTGGTGGTCGTCAGTTTGGTGCTCACGACCCCCATCTTGTTGGAAACGATTTTCATTGTAAAGTCTGGCGCATGTCCTTCGTCTGTGACGTGACCGGCGCGAAGCCCGGCTTCGGCAACGCCGTGTCCCACTCCCATCGGCGCACCCGTCGCCGCTGGAACCCCAACATCCAGCGCCGCCGCTACCGCCTCGCCGACGGCTCCAGCGTCCGGCTCGACGTCAGCACCACCGGAATCAAGATCATCGACCGGGACGGGATCGACGCCGTCATGGCCCGGATCCGCGCCCGGAAGGCGAGCCGCTGATGGCCGGGAGCACCGACGCCCGCCCGGTCGTCAAGCTGCGCAGTACGGCCGGAACCGGATACACGTACGTCACCCGCAAGAACCGCCGCAACGATCCGGACCGCCTGGTCCTGCTCAGATACGACCCGCTGATCCGCCGCCACGTCGATTTCCGGGAAGACCGCTGACGGCCCCGCCGCAGCCTCACCGAGCGCGAGGAACGCCGCGCCGAATCACCAGGGAGCCGCGAGGCTTCCTTCTGATTTACTGCCCGGTGTGGCGGACACCGACTGGTTCCAGGCCGCGACCGCCCCGGACGGCACGGTCGCCGGCTGGGCGTCGCTGCGCTGCTGGACCGAGCAGGACGGTGTGCACGTCTGCCTGACCGGGGGCCGGGTGCGTCCCGCCGACCGGCGCCGCGGTCTCGGTGGCCGTCTCCTCGACGCCACCGAGGCCGCCGCGGCCCGGATCGCCGCCGATCGCGGACTGACCGGTCCGGTGATGCTCGGCGGCAACGCCGACGACGGCGACGTGGGCCGGACCGCGCTGCTGCTCGGCCGCGGCTACGAACGGATCTTCACGATGGTGCTGATGGAGCACGACGGGTCGCCGGTGCCGGCACGGCCGCTGCCGGACGGCGTCACGGTCCGGCCCGCCACCACCGGCGACGCCCGGGCCCTGCACCGGCTCACGGCGAGAGTCTGGGCCGGCCGGCCCTTCTTCGAGCCACGGGACGAAAAACGGCTGGCCGGGTGGCTGCGCCGTTCGGACCTGTCCCGTTTCCAGGTCGCCACCGTCGGCGAGCGGCTGGTCGGCTTCGTGGCGGTGGCCGCCGACCGGATCGAGGACGTCCAGGTCGACCCGGATCTCCGGCGCCGCGGACTGGCGTCGGCCATGGTCACCCGGGCGCTCGGCACGATCGGCGGGCCGGCTCGGCTGTGGACCGAGGAGCACGATCCGGCCGGGGCACGGACCCTCTACGAACGGCTCGGCTTCCGGATCACCGTGCGAGCGCACCGCTATCGCAAACCGCTGCGCTGACGGGCGGAGTCCACGACCTGCTCTCGGAGAATGACCTAGGGGAGGACGACGCAGCGGCGGCAGCGGGCCTCGTAGGTGTACGTGCCGTCGTCCGGCAGCGCCGTCGACGGGGCCAGTTCGCGGATGAACGGCTTGCCGTGCTCCAGCACCTGCGTGTGGGTGGCGTCCAGCGACCGGCACACGTCACACACCGCCCGCCGGTAGATCACCTCGGCGGGAGCCAGTTCGAACAGCGCCCGGACCGGGGCGAACAGCTGACCCCGGTGATCGAGGTCGATGCCGGCGACGACCACCTTGATCCCGGAGCGGACCGCGGCGCCCAGCACGGCGATGTCGTCGACGGTGAACATGTGGATCTCGTCGACGCCGATCACCTCGACGCCGCCGTCCGCCGCCCCGGCCAGGGTGTGCACCTTCACCGTCTGGAGGCTGCCGCCGGACCGTGAGGTCACCGCCGTGTCCCGGCCGTGCCGCGCGGACTGGTAGACGCGGTGCGGGATGTCGGCGTACTGCAGCGGGGACAGCAGGCTGATCATCTCCAGCGACTTGCCGCCCTTCATCGGGCCGAGGATCACGGTCAGGTCCATGCGGTAGACCGTCCCATGATCCACACCGTCGAAGGACAAGCACCGGCCCCGCCGCCGGCCGTCAGACCTTCGCTAAGATCCGCGCCAGCGCGGCCGGGCGGGTCAGCATCGGCCAGTGTCCCGAGTCGATGTCCACCAGCTCGACGTGCTTGGCGCGGGCCAGCTCGGGCATGTCGCCGCCGTCGATCCAGCCGCGCGCCTGCTCGGGGGAGAACTCCGGGCAGATCACCACGACCGGCACGTCGAACCGGCGGTCGTCACCGAGCCGTACGGTGGCGCCGGTCACGCCCTCGGGCACCGGGATCGCCTTCGCGGCGAACGCGGCCCGCGTGTCCGCGTCGATGTCCGCGGACTCGGGCCCCTCGAACGCCTCCCAGCCGGGGAACCGCACCGCGCCGTCGGACGGCGGGATGAACGGGAAGTACTGCTGACCGTCGGCCCACGGGAAACCGCCGATCATCACCACCTTCGCCACCTTCTCCGGCCGGGCGTCGGCCGCCATCCACGCCAGCGAGCACGAACCCGAGTGGCCGGCCACCACGACCGGCCCCGGTTCCGCGTCGACGGCCGCGAGCACCGCCGCGACCTGGTCGTCCAAGGTCGCCGACGTGTTCCCGTCACCCTGCCCGGGCAGCGTCACCGCCACCGCGTTGCCCAGATCCGCGACGACGCCGTCCCACGCCGACGCGTCGAGCCACAATCCACCGAGGAGAAGAATCCGATTCGCTGTCACGGAATCAACCTATGACTGATTGCGGACGATCCATGTCCTAATCTCAGTCGAAGTCGTAGACGGTCGCCGGGACGTCGCGCTCGCACAGCGACGCCACGATCATCGGCTCGATCCGCTCCCACCTCCCACCGGCCAGCCCGCACCCGATCCGCGGCATGTGCACCGAAGCGCCCAGCTCCAGCGCGTGCCCGGCGACGGTTTCCAGGCACTTCCCGATCGCCTCGTACCGCACCGGCGGGCCGGCGCTGCCCGCCTTCAGCCCGTGCTGGCCGACCATGTTCGCCACCCACAGATCCGGCCGCACTCGCACCAGCTGCGTCGCCCCGAGCCCGAAATCGTTGCCGGCCCGCTCGCGATGCCACCGCCGGAACGCCCGTTCCGGCTCCGGCCACCGCTTCGACAGCGCCAGCACGAACCCCTTGCCCCACCCGCCGAGATCGTTGCTCACGTGCGCGATGATCTTCGGGCCCTTCGCCTGCGGGCTGGTGGCGTCACCCTTGACGATCCGCAATTCCAACATCAACAGATCTTCGCGTACGGGCGGCGAGCACCGCGATCGGAATAGTCATGATCATCCAGCCCTCCGGCCGGGGCGTCGGCGATGCTGTGGTGATGCAGTATGTGTCCAGAGCGCCGCGACCTCCGCTCGGCGCGCTGATCGACGACCTCTACTACCTGGAAGGCGCCCCGCCGTACGCCCGGCTGACGCTGCCGCCCGCGCCGTCGGCGCTGCTCATCATCAACCTCGGGGCGCCGTTCCGGATCCGTGCCGGCACCGACGTCGAGCCGGCCGGGTACGCCGACGGCTGCGTGGTCACCATGCCCACCCGCGCGTGGGAGTTCGGCTACCCGCCCCGGACCCGGTCCGTCGGGGTGCACTTCAAGCCGTGGGGGCTGGCGCCGTTCCTGCCGATGCCGGCGGTCGAGCTGTGTGACCGGCCGGTGACGGTGGAACGGGTGTGGGGCCGGTCCGCCGTCACCGGCCTGCGGGACCGCCTGGCCACGGCGGGCGGCCCGCACGAGATGCTGACGTTGCTGGAGGAGGAGCTCAGGCGACGGCTGAGCGAGACCGCCGGTCTGGGGCTGGTCCGCCACATGAGCGGCGTCATCGCGGCGAGCAGCGGGGCGGTGGCGATCGGCGACCTGAGCGTGGCGGCCGGAGTCAGCAGCACCCACCTGGCACAGCGGTTCAAGGAGATCATCGGCGTCACACCGAAGCGGTTGGCCCGAGCCCATCGCTTCACCGCCACCGTGTTCGCGATCGACCCCGCCGGACCGGTCGACTGGGGCGACCTCGCCGGTGGCGCGGGCTACTTCGACCAGGCCCATTTCGGTCACGAGTTCCGGGAGTTCACCGGGCTCACACCGACCCGGTACGTCGAGGTCCGGCGGCGGTTTCTGCGCGAACATCCCGGCCACACGCTCGACGGTTGGCCGCTGCCGGCCGATTGATTTCTTACAAGAGCGGCAGCTCACGACCCGCTAACTTGGGGGCACCCCAAAGCAGAGGAGAGTTCCGTGGGCAAGGTGGTCATGTACGCCTCGGTGTCGGTGGACGGCTTCATCGCGGACGAGAAGGACCGGCCCGGACCGCTGTTCGACTGGTTGACCAGCGGTGACGTCCCGTTGGACTCCAGCGGCGTGTTGAAGGTGTCGCAGCCGTCCTACGACCACACCCGGCCGTACTGGGACCAGATCGGGGCGACGGTCGCCGGTCGCCACGTCTTCGACATGACGGACGGCTGGGACGGTACACCTCCGGGCGGGGTCGACCACGCCGTCATCGTGACCCACCGGCCGGCGCCCGAGGGCTGGAACCCCGGGGCGCCGTTCCACTTCGTCGACGGCGTCGAGGCAGCCGTGGCCAGGGCGCAGGAGCTCGCGGGTGACCGCATCGTCGAGGTCGCCGCCGGCGACGTCGGTGGCCAGGCGCTCGCCGCGGGCCTGGTCGACGAGGTGCGCATGGACGTCGTGCCCGTCGTGTTCGGGTCCGGCAAGCGCTACTTCGGGCCGGTCGACGCACAGCACCTGTTGGAGGATCCCGACGTGGTGATCCAGGGCGACCGGGTGCTTCACGTGCGCTATCGGGTCCGCCGTTGACCGATCCGAGCGGGTAGCCGATCACGGAGCGCAGATACACGTCGGCTGTCACAGTCGGCCCCTGCGGCTCGTCCACTCGGCATGCCCACTGTCTACCTCGTTCTCACCGCCGTCGCCGCCCTGTTCAACGGCAGCGCCGCGACGTTCTATCTGATCGGCCACGAGTACCCGAAAGCTCAGGCCGACCGGAAACGGATCCCACGAAAGTACGTGCCGGTGCTCGGATCCCTGCTCGCGGCGGGGACGGCCGGACTTCTCGCCGGCTTCGCCGTACCGGTGATCGGTCTTCTCGCGGCCGTCGGCCTGGTCCTCTATTTCACCGGAGCGCTGATCGCGCACCTCCGTGCCGGATCCCGGGATCTGACCGGCTGGGCGATCTTCTTCGCCACCAACGTCGCGACCCTGGTGGCTACCCTGATCCACCTATGACGATCACCGAGCTGTATCTGGTCCGGCACGGTCAGGCCGGCGACGACGGGGACCTGTCCGCGCTCGGCCGCGAGCAGGCCGACCGTGCCGGGCGCCGCCTCAGCGCCGTCGCCTTCGACGCGATCCACCACAGCGCAACGCCCCGGGCCGCCCAGACCGCCGAGATCATCGGCCGGCACGTGCCCGCGCCCGGGCACGTGTGCGACCACATGCTGGACCGCACCCCGTACCCCTCCGACCGGTCCGGCTACCCACAAGGCCGGCACTCGTGGCTCGACGAGGTGCCCGTGGAGGAGCGTGACCCGGACGCGGAACGACTGCGGGCCGCCGTCGACCACCTCGGCGCCACCGGCGCCAGCGACCGGCGAGAGCTGCTGATCACCCACAACTTCGTGATCGGCTGGTTCGTGCGGCACGTCATGGACGCCCCCGAGTGGCGGTGGATGAGCCTCTACCAGGACAACTGCGCGCTCACCGTGCTGCGCTGGGCCGGCGGCCGCCCACCCGCCATGATCAGCTTCAACGTGGCGCTGGCCGGCACCTCCTAGCATCGGGGGGACAGCCGACACGCGGAGGCCACCATGCGCAGACTCCCGCCACGATGGATCATCCGGTCAGCCTGGGCGGTCCACCGGGCCCTCTACCGGATCGGCGGGGCACGGCTCAGCCTCAAACGGCCCGGGAACGGCCGCTACGGCCTCTTCCGGTTGACGACCATCGGCCGGCGCAGCGGGCAGCCCCGATCCGTCATCCTCGCGTACTTCGAGGACGGCCCCGACATCGTCACCATGGCCATGAACGGATGGGGCGCCCCCGAGCCGGCCTGGTGGCTCAACCTCCAAGCCCACCCCGACGCCGAGGCCGAACTCGCCGACGGCCCCCGGCCGGTCCGCGGCCGGGCCGCCGTCGGCGAGGAACGCGACCGTCTCTGGGCCCGGTGGCGCGAGATCGACGAAGGCCTCGACGAGTACGCGGCCCTGCGCCCCACCCCGACCGCCGTGGTCGTGCTGGAACGCAGGGCCGCCTGACACTCGGCGGCGCCGCACCGCGCGGGGCACGGCGTCAGAACCGGAAGCCAGCCACCAGCGACTGCAGGTCACCGGACATCCGGGCCAGTTCCACGGTGGCCCGCTGCGACTCGGTGACGCCTTCGGTGGTGCGCCGCGCCGCCGCGGCCAGCGAGTCGATGCTCCCGGCGATGTCACCGACACCACTGGCGGCTTCGCTGACACCGCGGTTCATCTCACTGGTCGTGGCGGTCTGCTCCTCGACCGCGGAGGCGATCGTGGTCTGGTAGTCGCTGATCCGGAGGATCACCTCGGAGATGCCGGCGATCGCGGTGATGGCGGTCGCGGTGTCGGCCTGGATGGCGGCGACCCGGGCCTCGATGTCACTGGTGGCCCGTGCCGTCTCCTGGGCGAGGTCCTTGACCTCGCTGGCCACGACGGCGAAGCCCTTGCCGGCGTCGCCCGCCCGGGCGGCCTCGATCGTGGCGTTCAACGCCAGCAGGTTCGTCTGCTCCGCGATCGACGTGATCATCTTGATCACGTTGCCGATCTCCGCGGACGACTCGCTCAGCTTGGTGACGGTGTGGTTCGTGGCCTCCGCCGCGGCGACCGCTTCACTGGCGACCTCGGCGGCCCGGTTCGCGTTCTCGGCGATCTCGCGGATCGACGCGCCCATCTCCTCCGACCCGGCCGAGACGGTGTGCACGTTGCGGGTCACGTCGGAGGCCGCGTCCGACACCGCCCCGGCCTGCGTGCTGGTCTCCGAGGCGCTGCCGGAGATCTGGGTGCTCGTCCGGGCCAGCCCGTCAGCCGCCGCGGCGACCTCCTGAGCGGTCCGCCGGACGCCGGCGAGCATGGTGCCCAGGGAACTCTGCGCCCGTTCCAGCGACTGCGCCATCATGCCGATCTCGTCGGTGCTGGTCACGGCCACGGTGACACCGAGATCGCCGTCGGCCATCGCGTCGAGGGACACCTTCACCTGCTGGATGGCCCGGCGGATCGCCCGGGCCACGACGTAGGCGAGCGCCAGCGCGAAGGCCAGGCCCACGCCGAGGGCGATGACGAGCGTGCGGGTGTCGGCCGTGGCCTCCCGGTCGGCGTCCTCGGCGAGCCGGGTCGCGTACTCGGTCAGCTCCACCTCGAGGGCGTCCAGGTCCTTCACGAAGGCGGCGATCATGGGGACGCTCACCTCGTTCAGGACGGTCTCGAAACCGGTGCCGCCGTTGTTGGCGAGCGCGGCCGGGACCACCTGCTCGTCCCGGGCCTTCACCCACGCCGTGTAGTGGGTGAGGAACGGCTGCCAGTTCCGCATCCGGGCGCCTTCGGTGGCGGCGAAGTTGTCGATCACCTTCTGGATTCCGGCGTCGTTGTCGGCCAGCTTCTTGACCCACTCGTCCTTGGCCTTCTGCGACCGTACGCCGGACAGGTTGCCGACGATCTGCCGGATGACCACCTGCTTGATGTGGATCTGCCCGCGCAGGTAGACCGGTCCGCTCTGCCACTGCGCGAGCCGGGTGTTCTGCTCGGCGAGTTCGCGCATCGATGTCACCGCCAGCAAGCCGGATCCGGCCGCCACGGCGGCGAGCAGAGCGACGATCGCGAAGATCTTGGTCTGCACGCGAAGGCCGGCGATACGGGTGAACGTGGAGCGCCCGGTGGGTGGGGCGTGGGGGTCGGCCGGCACGGGAATCCTCCATCAGTTGCACAGACAGCGCCTGGCTCCCGGTACGGCCCTGGTCCGGCCGTTCCGAGGTGGCGGAGTCTGATCGGCCGCCGCGGCCGGGAGCTTAGGAGGTGCGCGAGACAGGTTCTCGATGATCACCGGAACGGGACCGGTGTGACGGCCCACGCTCTCGGGCCCCGCTGCCGGGAGCGTTCCGCCGACGCGTTCCCGCCCCTAGGATCGGCGCGTGGCGAGTTGGCGGATGAGTGTCGTGGCGGCCTTCATGCGGCTCGCCCACCAGCGCAGGTTCATCAGTGAGGAGGCCGGGTCGCGGCACCTCGCGCGCCCGAAGGGGCCCTCCGCGCCGCCTTCGGCGATCACCCGGAGGTACGCGGTGAACACCACCCGCGAGCACGGGTTCGACCTGCACCGGGTCCGGCCGTCCGGGCCCGACACCGGCGTGACCGTCGTCTACCTGCACGGCGGGGCGTACACCAGCGAGATCGTCCGGCAGCACTGGGCGCTGATCGGGCACATCGCCGCGCGTACCGGGCATGAGGTGGCCGTGCCCGTCTATGGTCTCGCGCCGCACCACCAGGGTCTCGCCGCGCTGTCCTTCGTGACCGCGGTGATCGGCGACCTGGTGGCCGAGGGCCGCCGCTGCTATCTGGCCGGCGACTCGGCCGGTGGTGGGCTCGCGCTGCTGGCCGCGCAGGCGGTCTCCGGTCAGGCCGGGGGAGTGGCCGGCCTGACCGCGATCGCTCCGTGGCTGGACCTGGCGATCAGCAACCCGGAGGTCGACGCGGTCGAGCCGCACGATCCGTGGCTGCGGCGGCCCGGGTTGCGTGCGATGGCCGTCGCGTGGGCCGGTGACCTTCCGTTGCAGGATCCGCGGCTCAGCCCGCTCTTCGGGGATCTGTCGTGCCTGCCGCCGCTGCAGATCCTCGTCGGCACCCGCGACATCACGCTGCCGGACTGCCGGCTGCTGCGCGACCGGCTGCCGGCGTCGGTGCCGCTGACCTATCACGAGGAGCCGGGCGCCCTGCACGTGTATCCGCTGCTCCCGGTCCCGGAGGCTCGTTCCGGACGGGAGGCGGTCGTCGCTCACATCGCCGGGACCACCGCCGTGGCCCCGGATCAGGAGCCGTAGGGCCCCGGCCGCCCGGGCGCGTGTCGCCGGGGCCGGTGAGCGGCGGGTTTGCGTTCCACGTCCGCTGCGGTGTCAGGTAGAGGCGAAGCGGCGGGAGTCCACTGTGATACGACGCGATCTCGAAGACGAGGCCGGGGCCGCCATGCGGCTGGTCCACACCGATCCGTGGCGGGCGCGGGCCACCGCGCTGCGGGTCCGGGCCGCCGCCCGCCGCGCCGGGGACGCCGCCGCCGAGTCGGCCGCCGAACGGGTGCTCGGCCTGGCCAGGCGGGAGACCCGCAGTGTGCGGTCGGCGGCCCGGCACCTGCGGCGTGCCGTCGCGGTCGCCGACGGTGCCGGGCTGCCGGTGCACGCGGCCCGGGCCCGGATGACGCTCGCGCTGGTGCGGGCCGATCAGGGCGACATCGCCGAAGCGGTACGCCTGGGCGAGGCCGCCGCCGCGCACCTGGAAGGGCTGGAGGCGGCCCGGCTGCGGCACCAGCTCGCCGTGGTCGCCCAGCGCCAGGGTCTGCTCGAGGAGGCGCTGCGTGAGTACGGCGGCGCGCTGACCGTCTTCCGGCGGGAGGGCGACCTGCTGTGGGAGGCGAAACTGCTGAACAACCGGGGCGTCCTGCAGGCCTACCGGGGCCGCCCGGACGCCGCCGAGGCCGACCTGGGCCGCGCCGAACAGCTCTACACACGGCTGGAACAGGACCTGGCCGTCGCCGACGTCCGCTGGAACCGGGGTTTCGCGGCCGGCCGGGCCGGCCGGATCGTCGCGGCGCTCACCCACCTGGCCGCCGCCGAGGAGTACTACACCGCCCACCGCCTCTCCCCGGCCATGATCAGGATGGACCGCTGCGACGTGCTGCTCTCGGCCGGCCTGCACGACGAGGCCCGGGACGTGGCGGCGGCCGTGGTGCACGAGCTCGCCCGCCGCCGGATGCCCGCCGACCTGGCCGAGGCCCGCCTGCTGCTCGCCGCCGCGGCGCTGGCCTGCGGCGACCTGGACTCGGCCCGGCACGCCGCCCGGCTGGCCGGGCGCGCCTTCGACCAGCAGGGCCGGCCCGGCTGGGCGGCGGTGGCCCGGTACACGTTGCTGCGCACCGACTGGGCGGACGGCCAGCGCGGCCCGGCCGTGCTGCGGGCCGCGCTGGCCGGCGCCGCCGAACTGCGGGCCGCCGGATGGGCCGCCCCGGCCGCCGACGCCACCCTGATCGCCGCCCGCTGCGCGCTCGCCGCCGAGCGTACCGGGCAGGCCACCGCGCTGCTGCGGCAGGCCGGCCGGGCCCGGACCGGCGGCCCGGCCGCCCAGCGGGTCAGCGCCTGGCACGCCGAGGCGCTGCTGCGGATCGCCGCCGGAGACCGGCGCGGCGCCCGGGCCGCCCTGCGGGCCGGGCTGCGCGCCCTCGACGAGCACCGGCTCACCCTCGGCGCCACCGAACTGCGGGTCCGCGCCGCCGAACACGGCCTCGACCTGGTCGCCACCGCCCTGTCGCTGGCCGTCGCCGACGGGTCCGCGCGGGACATGCTCACCTGGGCCGAACGCGGCCGGGCCGCCGCCCAGCAGCTGCGCCCGGCCCGGCCGCCCGCCGATCCGCGGCTGGCCGCCGAGATCGCCGAGCTGCGGGCGGTCGCCGCTGAACGGGAACAGGCGCTCGCCGCCGGACGCGACGCGCGCCGGCTGAGCCAGCGGCAGACCCAGCTGGAACGGTCCATTCGTGAGCGCGTACGGCGTACCCGGCCTGGGCGGAGTGTGGCGCACGCGGCCGCGACCGGCCCCGCCGCCTTGTCCGCCCACCTGGGCAGCCGGGTGTTGATCGAGCTGATCACGGTGGCCGGCACCCTGCACGCCGTGGTGCTGGCCGGCGGCCGGCTGACCCGGCACGAGCTGGGGCCGGTCGATCAGATGAACGCCGAGGTACGGGCACTGCGGTTCGCGCTGCAGCGGATGGCGGTCCGGGGCCTGCCGGTGCGGTCCGGCGCGAAACGCCTGGACCGGATGCTGTTCGGGCCGCTGCGGGACCGGCTGGGCGACGCCGGGCTGGTGATCGTGCCGTCCGGGCGGCTGCACGGGGTGCCGTGGCGGATGCTGCCCGGCTGCCGGGACCGCACCGTCACCGTCCCGCCCAGCGCCGCCGCCTGGCTGCGGGCCGTCACCGCCCCACCGGCCGGGGACCGGACGGTGCTGGTCGCCGGGCCGGGACTGCCGGGCGCCGCCGACGAGATCGGCTCACTGTCCGGCCGGTACCCGGGCATGCCGGCGCTGACCGGCCCGGACGCGACGGTGGCCCGGGTGCTGCGGGCCATCGACGGGGCCGGGCGGGTGCACATCGCGGCGCACGGCACGTTCCGGGCGGACAACCCGCAGTTCTCCGCGCTGCGTCTCGGTGACGGGCCGCTGACCACCTACGACCTGGAGACGCTGCGCCGGCCGCCGGGGCTGGTGGTGCTGTCCGCCTGCGACTCGGGACTGTCCACGGTGCATCGCGGCGACGAGCTGATGGGGTTCGCGGCGGCGCTGCTCGCGATGGGCGCCCGGTCGGTGATCGCCACGGTCGCGCCGGTCCGGGACGGCGCCACCCTGGAGGTGATGCTGTGCCTGCACGAGCAGTTGTGGGCCGGGCGGGGACCGGCCGCGGCCCTGGCGGCCGCACAGGACGCCGCCGCGGCCGACGATCCGGCCGCGGCGGCTTTCGTGTGTTACGGGGCGGGCTGACCCCGGTCAGGGCGCCAGCAGGTTCGGCGGCGCCTCCAGGTAGCCGCCGTGCCGCGGGAACGTGCCCAGCAGCCCCGACCGCAGCCGGGCCGCGGCCTCCGAGACGGTCTCGTTCTCCCTGGTGGTGGCCGCGATCCGGGCCGCCACATAGGGTGCGGAGAACGAGGTGCCGCTCCAGGCGATGTAACCGGCGGAGACGATCGGATCGCCGGTGGTGAAGTTCCACGTGCCGGCTGGGTAGGCGCAGTGCACCCCCACGCCGGGCGCGCACGCCGTGATCCAGTCGCCGGAGTTGCTGAACGGCGCCGGCACCTTCTGATCGCCGGTGGTGTCGATGGCGGCCACCGAGAACACCCGGGCGGCCCTGGCCGGGAAGTAGTCCTCGATCTCCGTCTCGGTGTTGCCGGCCGCGGCCACCAGCACCGTCCCGGGTGACAGCACGTCGAACATGGTGGCCAGCTCGTCGACGCTCTCCTCGGGCAGCACGGCTCCACCCAGCGACATGACGATGATCTCGGCCCCGGCGGCGCCGGCCCGTTCGACCGCGGCGGTGAGGTTCAGCTCGTCGGTGACACCGAACTGGTTCAGCACCTGGATCGACGTCAGTTCGGCGTTGGGCGCGTACCGGGCGACGATCCCGGCCACCGCGGTGCCGTGCCCGCCCATCAGGCTGATCGCGCGGGTCGCCGGGTTCTCGTAGACGGGGTCCGGCTCGTGCGTGCCGTGCATCGGGTGCCGGGCGAAGATCGGCAGCGCCAACGACGCCGGGTCCATGCCGGTGTCCAGGATCGCCACCTTCACCGGACGGCTGCCCTCCACCGGCGGCTCCGCCGCGGGCAGCGGGCACGGGGTGGGCCGCGGGTCGGTGCCGGCGCCACCGTGCAGTTTCGGCTGCCCGGTGAAGATCCCGTTGCCGGCGAAGACGTGGTTCAGCCCGACCCGCGGGCGGTCCGGGCGGTTGCGCAGACGCCGGACGATCGCCGGGGCGTCCAGCGCGGAACGACGCCCGAGGCTGCCGGTGGCGCCCGGCAGGACGAACCGGGTCACGCGTGACATGCTGCGCCCCGACACCCCGGGGCGGCGGGCTCCCAGCTCGTTCTCCAGTTCTCCCTGGACCACCCCCACGTCGGGGGTCGCGACGAGAACCTCGTCGGCCATGTAGTAGACGTTGCCGCTCTGGCGGATACGCGGATCGAATTGCCACGGATTCGGGAACTCGGTCGGCTCGGGCATGACTCTCTCGCTCTCTCGGCGTCAGCCGATCGCCACCCAGCCGGTGACGATCGGCGCGGCAGCGGCGCCCCGCAGCCGTACCCGCAACGACCGCACCGCGGGCAGGTCCGCGTCGAACCTGCCCGCGCCGTCGATCGGCCGGCGTACGGCGCCCCCATGATGGAGCAGTTCAACCTCGGTGTGACCGGCCGGATCGACGTGCCCGTCCAGTTCGAACCCGCGCGCGGTGCGGGTCACCCCCAGATGGATACGGGTGCCGTCCGGGCCGGTGGGGCCGAAGACGAGCACCCTGGTGTCGTCCGGGCCCCGGGTCAGCACCTCGGCGTCGGTCAGCGAGTCCCACTCCAGATCGGCGAAGTCCTCGTCGGCCGTACGGAACGCGAACGCCGCAAGCGCATACCGCTCGACCGTCGCGGGCGTCGGATCCGCCCGGGCGATCAGCCCCCGTAGCACGGCGTCGAGTTCCATGTCAGTCATGAGCACGCCCCGGCGCCGGTGATACCTCCACGAGACGGCGAAGTTTCTCCAGACAGCGGCGGCGGGTCGGGCCGAGCGACCCGATCGGCATGTCCAGGGCGGCGGCGGCCTCCGCGTACGACGGCGGCGGCTCGGCCATCAGCACCCGCAGCAGCCGCTGGCAGGAGTCGCCGAGCCGGTCCAGGGCCTGCCACACCCGGGCGGCCAGATCGGCCCGGCGCACCTGCTCGTCGCGGTCCAGCGCCTCGTCCTCGGCGGCCGGCGACGCCCCGGTCCACGTCAGGTCGCCGGTCGGCGTCACCCGGTTGCGGGCGGTCAGCACCCGCAGCGACTCGCGCCGCGCCGTGGTCGCCAGCCAGGCGCCCGCATGCTCCGGCTCCTTGAGCGCGTCGAGGGACCGGGCGAACCGCTCCCACGTCGTCTGGGCCACGTCCTCGGCGTCGGCGGTGCCGAGCCGGTGCGCCCGCGCGACCGACCAGACCAGCCCGGCATAGGCCATGACCAGCGCTTCCCAGGCACGGCTGTCGCCGGCGGCCGCCCGGTGCACCAGCGCGGCCGTCTCGTTCGGCTCCATCGAAGTCTCCTTCGGTCGCCTCTGCGTAACCGGCATGCAGGGGCCCGCACCAGGGACTGTCGCCTAAACGACACACCAGGGGTGATCCGCCGATTAAGCGCCCGTTAAGCGCCGCCCGTTGTGGTCTGCCGGTCAGTTCCACACCCTCCGGACGAGGAGAAGCACCATGGCCGCTCCCAACGCCTTCGACGCCCAGATCAACTCGATCGACCCGGTCGTCCAGGGCAAGAACTTCACCGTCTCCGTGCTGGACGCCACCAAACCGTTCGACGCTCTCGCCGACGTCGAGATCGGCGAGGGCCTGAACGAGTTCGTGAACAAGCACCTGCTCCAGGTGTCGGTCGTCAACCGCAGCACCGCGAACCGGGTCGCCTTCAACGAACTCGAGCAGAAGCTCGCACCACAGGACAACACACCGCGGGCCGAGACCCTGCGCGTCGCGTTCGGGCCGCTCGCGAACGTGACCTCCGGTGACGTCATCGAGCTCGTGGCCACCTACACGGTCACCGCCGGCGTGAACACCAGCGTCACCAACGAGATCAGCGACACCTTCACCATCCAGTGACCGGCGACGAGCGGCTACGCCGGCCGGCGTAGCCGCTCGTACAGTGCTGTCGTCTCGCACGCCGGCCGCACCCGCAGGTCGTCCCAGAGGGTGTCGGCCAGATGCCGGTACTGCACCAGCGCCAGATGCCGCAACCCGGTCCGCGCGTAGCAGAGCATCAGCCCCCGGTGCACGTCCTCGTTGCACGGATCGTCGGCGAGGATCCGGCGGGCCAGCGTCGCGGCCGGACCGTGATCGCCGCGTTCGGTGTACAGCGCCACCAGCCGGCTCTGCGCCTCCAGCGCCAGCGCCCGCAGCGTCTCCCGCCGCCCGGACGCCCAGTCGGCGTACGGCTGATCGGCGAGCAGCCCGCCCCGCCACAGCAGGCCGGCCGCCTCGAGACAGCGCGCCGCCTCGGCCGGGTCGGCCGCCCGCCGCCCGTCCCGGCAGCGCCGCTCGAACTCGTCGGCGTCCGTCCACACCCGCGCCGACCGTACGATCCGGTACGCGTCCAGCGACCGTTCGATCAGCTCCTGAGGCCGCAGCATCCGCCGCGCCCCGGTCAGCGCCACGTGCAGGCTGTTGCGCGCCGCCGCCGGACGGGCCCGCGGCCAGAACGTCTCGCACAGCACGTCGCGCGGCGCCGCCGACTCGCGGTGCGTCAGCAGATAGGCGAGCAGGTCCCGGCTGCGCCGGCTCGCGCCCATGTCGATCAGCCGGCCGTTCACCACCAGCCGGAACTCGCCGAGCAGATACGCCCGGACCGTCACGTCACCCATGCCCATCCAGAGCCGCGTGATACCCGACAGATACTCGCCCGGCCTGCTCGAACAGGACACACTGAGCCGATGAGTGCCGACCTCGGCAGCGTCGAGTTCTACACCGGACCTCCGGTGCTCACCGGGTCGACGAACTTCACGCGTACCGACACCGGCACCAACCCGCCGGACAATCCGGACCAGCGCGGCAACAACCTCAACCATCTGGTGATCCTGCGCGGGCAGACCGCCACGAACCTGTACCTCGGCGAGTTCCAGCGGATGCGTACCGGCACGTTCGGCGCCCTCAACGAGCGGGTCACGTCCCGGCCGGCCGAGTTCCGCCTCGGCCGGATCCGCGTCAAACCGATCTTCGCGCCCTACCACGGGCCGGAGATGGAGATCATGAAACAGATGCTGAAAGCCCGCGAACGCGTCGACTTCGCGATCTTCACCTTCGCCCAGTCGTCCGGCATCGACGACACGATGGCCTGGCTGCTGCGCGCCGGCATCGGTGTCCGCGGCGTCCTCGACCGCGGCCAGGGATCCCAGAAATGGGCCGCCACCAGCGGACTCGTCAGCGCCGGCGCCGAACTGCACGAGAACACCCCCGGCAACGGCGTCCGCAAGGTCCACCACAAACTCATGATCATCGACCGGCGGCTGGTGATCGCCGGCAGCTTCAACTTCACCGCGCCCGCCAACACCCTCAACGACGAGAACATCGTCGTGCTCGGCGACCTCGACGAAACCGACCCGGCGGCCGAACAGGCACAACGGCGGCTCGCCGACTACGCCCTCACCGAGATCGACCGCATCGTCACCGAACTCGCCCGGCCGATCATCCTGTGAAGCCACCTTCGACCGTACGGATGGGACAGGCGCCGTGGCGGCCACGCGGGGCCGGTGCGTGGTCCCGCCAGGCTGTCGGGTATTGCCGCCTGTCAAGTGATGTGTAAGCGTGTAATCATGACCAGCGTCGAGACCACTTTGTACGAGCACGTCGGCGGGCACGAGGCACTGCACCGGCTGATCGCCGACTGGTATCCGACCGTTCTCGCCGACCCGCTGCTGCACCCGCTCTTCGGTGACGGGCACCCCGGCCACATCGACCATCTCACCGCTTTCCTGGCCGAGGTCTTCGGCGGTCCCACCACCTACACCGACGATCTGGGCGGATTCGCGGCCCTGCTGGAAGCGCACCGCGGCAAACGGATCCGCGAGGACCAGAGACAACGTTTCGTCGAACTCTTCCTGGCCGCGGCCGACCGCACCGGCCTGCCCGACGACGCGCGCACCCGGACCGCGCTGCGCGAATACCTCGACTTCGGCACCGAGGTGGCCGTGCAGAACTCGCACGCCACCGCCGACACCGACCTGCACCCGTGCCAGGAGGTGCCGCGCTGGCCGGGCTGACCCCGCGATGTCGTCAGGGCAGCGTCAGCAGCGGGGCGGAGCCGCCGCTCGTCCAGTCGTCCGGCAGCACGGCCAGGGCGTCGGCGGCGGCCGCCAGATGCAGTCCCGCCGACCCGGCGGCGCCCGCGATGCGGCCGCCGGCCACCGGGACGATGCGGACACCGCCCGGCATCAGCCGGGTGCTGCCGGTCACGGCGGCGGTCGGCGGCCGGCCGGGCGGGCGACCGGCCAGCGTCGCCACGAGCGGTTCGAGCAGGGTCAGGGCCGCGACCAGTCCGGCGTACGGGTTTCCCGGCAGGCTGACGGCGAACCGCCCGTCCGGCAGCACCGCCAGGCCCTGCGGATGCCCGGGACGACAGTGGACGCCCCGCACCAGCCAGGTCGCCTTCGCCGCGGCGAGCAGGGTGTGCAGATGGTCGGCGGCCCCCGCCGACGACGATCCACTCACCACGATCACGTCCGCGCCGGTCCCGGCCAGGGCGGCCGCCAGCCGTCGCGGGTCGTCCGGCAGATGACTGCTGTCCAGCGGGCGGCCGCCGGCGCGGGCGGTGACGGCGCCGACCGGCCCGGTGAAGCTGTCGCGAACCTGTCCCGGCGCGGGCGTGCCGGCGGTGATCACCTCGTCGCCGGTGACCAGTAGGGACACGGCCGGCGGCCGGTGGGTCACCACGGTCTCCACGCCGGCCTGCACGGCGGCCGCGATCACCGTGGCCGTCACGGTGCGGCCGGCCGGGACGACCACCGAGCCGACGGCCAGCGCGTCCCCGGCACGGCGGATGTGTGCCCGCGGCCCGCGGACCGCCTCGACCTTGTCCTGCTCGACGGCGCAGTCCTCGTAGGGGAGCACCGCCTCGGTCCCGTCCGGCACGGGCGCTCCGGTCGCGATCTCCACGGCCTCGCCCGCACGCACCGGCCGGACCGCGGGGTGCCCGGCGAGCACCCGCCCCCGCACGGTCCACGGGCCGTCACCGGCGATCGCATATCCGTCCATCGCCGCGTTGTCGAACGCCGGCACCGGCCGCGCGCAGCGCACCGGCGCGGCGAGCACCTGCCCGAGCGCCTCCTCGACCGGCACCGTCCGTCCGGGCAGGGCTGCGGCGGCGTCCCGGGCGGTGGCGTACGCCAGAGCCCACGACATCCCGTCCATCGCGATCATCCTATCGCAACCCCGGCACCAGGGCAGATGCGGCCGATACAGGGTCGGCCGCACAGCATTTGCGCGTCAGAACACTGACATGCGGCTGCAGATGTCGCCCGCTAGGGTGGGTCGCGTGATCAGACGATGCGTCGCGCTCCTCCTCGTCCTCGGACTCGCCGGCTGCGGCGACGCCGCCGCCGCGCAGACCGGCACGGTGACCGTCTTCGCCGCGGCGTCGCTCACCGAGTCGTTCACCACGCTCGGCAGGCAGTTCGAGGAGGCCCACCCCGGCAACAGGGTCGTCTTCAACTTCGGCGGCAGCTCCGCGCTCGCCACCCAGATCAACGAGGGCGCCCCGGCCGACGTGTTCGCCGCCGCCGCACCGGCGAACATGGCGACCGTCACCGGCGCCGCGGCCCCGGTCACCTTCGTCCGCAACCAACTCGTCATCGCCGTCACCGACGGCAACCCGAAACGCGTCACCGGCCTCGCCGGCCTGACCGCCCCCGGCCTCAAGGTGGCGCTCTGCGCCGAGTCCGTCCCGTGCGGCGCCGCCGCCGCGACCGCCCTCGCCGCGGCCGGCGTCAGCCTCACCCCGGTCACCCTCGAACAGGACGTGAAAGCCGCGCTCGCCAAGGTGAGATTCGGCGAGGTCGACGCCGCGCTCGTCTACCGCACCGACGCCGAGGCCTCCGCGGCCGACGTGGACGGCATCGAGTTCCCGGAGTCCGCCAAGGCGATCAACGACTACCCGATCGTGCTGCTCAAGGACGCCGCCAACCCCGGCGGCGGGCAGATGTTCATCGACTACGTGCTGTCCGCGGACGGCGTGCGGGTCCTCACCGAGGCGGGCTTCCAGGCACCCTAGGAGGACCACACGCCCCGGGCGGCGGCGTCGGCCGCGTAGTCGGCGAAGTCGCGGCCCGGGCGGCCCAGCACCTTCTCCACCACACCGGTCGGCGCGGTGTCGCCGCGCTCCTCCAGCGCCGTGAAGTCGCCGATCAGCCCGTCGATCACCTCGCCGGGCAGGCCCGCGCCGCACAACCGCGCCCGGTACGCCCCCGCCGTGCCGTCGAACACCAGCGGCCGCCCGGTCGCCCGCGCGATCTCGGCGGCCGCCTCCCCGAACGACAGCGCCCGCGGCCCGGTGATCTCCAGCGTCTGCCCGGCCAGGTCGTCGCCGGTCAACGCCGCCACCTCGACCGCCGCGATGTCGTCGGCGTCGATGAACCCCTGCCGTGCCGACGGCACCGGCAGGCACAGCCGTCCGCCGACGACATCCTGCCGGAAGAACGTCTCGAAATCCTGGTGGAACCAGTCGGGGCGGACGATCGTCCAGGTGCGGCCGCTCTCGCGTACGGCTCGCTCGGCTCTTTGCAGATGAGCGAGCCGCCGGACGTCGAGCCCCCGGTCGGAATGCAGGACCACCTTGCGGACCCCGGCGCGCAGCGCCGACGGAAGAAACGCCTCCGGCATCGCGGTCTGATCAGGCAGAAGCACGAACATGACCGGTACGCCGGACAGCACGGCCGCCCACGTCCCCGGATCGTCCCAGTCGAACCGCACGTCACCGTGCCGGCTCGCCACCCGCACCTGCCGCCCCGCGTCACGCAGGCGAGCGGCCACCCGGCTGCCGACCGTGCCGGTGCCACCCAGAACCAGAATCGGACTGTCGTCGGTCATGTCCTCATGCGTACCGCAGGTACGGCACATACGCTCGCCGATCATGAGGGCTGTGCTGTTCGATCTCGATGACACCCTGGTGGACCAGGCGACCGCCGCCGGGGCGGCCGTGGTGGCGTGGGCCGCGACGGCCGGCGTGACCGGTGCGGACGTGGCGGCGCGCTGGGCCGGCATCTCCGAGCGGCACTTCGTCCGCTACCAGCGGCGGCAGGTCACCTTCACCGGCCAGCGGCGGGACCGGGTTCGGGAGTTCCTTGGCCGGGAGCTGACCGGCGCCGAGGCCGACGCATTGTTCGCCGGCTACCTGGAACGGTACGAGGCCGGCTGGTCGGTCTTCGCCGACGCGGTTCCGGCGCTGCGGCGGGCCCGGGCGGCCGGGCTCACCGTCGGAGTCCTCACCAACGGCGACGAACACCAGCAGCGCCGCAAGCTGCTGCGGCTCGGCCTGGCCGGGGAGATCGACCTGCTGGTCGCGTCGTCGATGCTGCCCGCCGGAAAACCCGACCCGCTGGCTTTCGGACACGCGGTCGAACTGGCCGGCGCACGCGCCGCCGAGACGCTCATGGTCGGCGACTCGCTCACCAAGGATGTGCTCGGCGCCCAGCGGGCGGGCCTGGCCGCCGTTCTGCTCGACCGCGCCGGTGTCCACCCCACCGCGCGGGTGCGCCGGATCCGGTCGCTGGACGAGCTGACCTTCTGATCGCCGTCCACGGCGGTGACGTGGGCGGCTCGCCGCCGACGGGTGACCACCCGCTCACGCCCGGCGGGCGCGGCCCGGAACAACTCGTGGCCTCGCGGAGTGCCCACGGCGGTACACGCTCGGCGTACAAAAGAAGGAATCGCGGCCGGAAGCCGACCGCGAAGCCGGATGGCTTCGGGGCATGGATCACGTGCGGGGCGCCGACTTCTCACCCCGCGTCCAGATGCCGTAGCAGGACCTGGGCGATGTCCCGGGCGCCCTCCTCCAGAGCGCTCAGATCGGCGTCGGTGAACGTGTGCGCCGCGCCGCCGACCAGGCAGTGGGCGCCGACGACCTGCCCGTCGACGAAGACCGGAACACCGGCGTAACTCGGCACCACCCCCATCGTGGACAGCGGATTTCTCGCCTGGACCGGATCGGTCCGGCTCTCCCGCACGACATAGGGGCGGCCGGTGGCGACCGTTTGAACGCAGAACGACCACTCGATCGGAGTGCCGCCGGACTCGGCCAGCCAGGTTCCGGCGATGCCGCTCGAACCGGCGATCAGCTGAGCGGTGTTCATCACCACGGTGGCCAGGCTCACCGGCAGCCCGGTGTGCTCGGCCGTGCGCCGGCTGATCAGGTCGAGGGCGGCCCGCAGGCCCGGGTGATCGAAGTCGATGGCCGCTACCGTGCGCAGCCGGGCGGGATCGTTGACAGCCTCGGAGACGGCGGTGACGGACATGGCTCTCCCTTCGATCAGCGTGGCGGAAGGACGCCTTCCAGCGCCCGATAGGTCACCGCGCGGATCTTCACCGAACGGGCGGTCACTCGCAGCATGTCGGCGAACTCGAGCAACGCCTCGGCGACCCGGATCATGTCGCCGGGGCTGGTGACCGGGCGAGACTGACCGATCTTGCGGCAGACGGTGTCCAGAACCGCACGGGCATACTCCGGCCCGCCGAGCGCGTCGGCCAGGGCTTTGAGCATCTCTGCCTCGGTGGGCTGGTCGAAGTTCCAGCCGTCCATCGTCGTCATCGGATGAGCTCCGGGGTTCGTCTGCCGGCGGTGCGCTGTCCCCACCCCTATCGGCTCCGAACCGGCGCCGCCACGAGAATCCGGGTTGCCGATCGGTTGCGAAATCCGGCCACCCGTTAAGCTCCCGTCCTCGTGAAGATCTCCCACGTTCTTGCCGTGGCCGTGGCTCTGGCCGCCGGCGGTTGCTCCAGCGCCACCCCCGCGACCGTCGCCTCGGCGCCTGCCGCGGCGCCCCCGGCCGCCGCGGCCGTCCGGGTCGGGCCCGCAGGCAGCGCCTGCGAACTGCCGGTCTCCTTCGAGATCGCGGAGAGCTGGGAGCCGAAGGCCGTCGACGTCGACGCGCTCGGCGAACTCGCCGAGCTGGCCCGCGTCGGCGACTTCACGGTCCGCTGCGAGATCGACGCCAAACCGGCCGGCAACATCGGCTTCCTGCGCGTGCACGTCGCCGGCGGGCTGTCCGGGGCGCCGCGCGATCACCTCAAGACGTTCGTCAAGGCCGGCGCCCGCAACCAGGAGATCTCCGGGGAAACCTACTCGGACGTGCAAATCGGCGGCGGGCAGGCGGCCGAGGTGACCTGGGAGACCTACGACAAGGAGCTCGACCACCGGAGCAGGTACTCGGCGTTCGCTCTGAACACCTCCGAAGGCGCCATGGTGGTGCAGCTCAGCCCCTTCGGGGCGGACGAGCACCCGGCCATGCTGCCCGCCTTCCAGCTCGCCGAGCGCACCCTGACGGTCGCCCCATGACGACGATCGCGGGGTACGCCGGAGGCCCGCTCCAGGACGGCACGCCACTGCTGGCCTGCCCGGCATCTGGGCCGCCCACCTCGGCCCGCACCTGATGGACCCGATGGAGGACGTCGCCGCTCTGTTCGGCACCCCGTTCGAGGATGTGCGCGACGCCTACCGGAGGCTCACCGACCAGGCGTCCTGGCCGGTGTTCACCTTCGGTACCGGCCGGACGCCGCCCTGGTGATCGTCTACCGCAATCTCGCCGAGGACGAGGGGGTCGACTACCTGCTCGTCCCGGACGGCGCCGGAGCGATCGTCGTCGGTGTCGACGAGGGCGGCCCGTTCGGGCGTGGCCTCACCTGGTACGAGGCCGCCGCCCTCGCCGACCGGATCCTGTCGCCCCGCTGACCCCGCGAGCCGCCGGGCGATTCGCGGGATCGTCCTGGCGGGCCGACGCGGAGGGTCTGGAGAGCGATCAGCACACGGGTGCGGCGCCGGGCACCATAGCTGATCATGATCGAGCCGGCTCGGCGTGGCGAACCGCCGCCGCCCGCACCTCGCCTGAGCGGGCCGCCGGGCCGGTGCCTCGCTCTGCCGGGGCCGCCGCCGGGACTACGCCCGTAGCCGCCGGTAGGCGCGGGCCGACAGCGGCGCGAAGACCGCGGTCAGCAGCACCGGCCAGGCCACCGCCAGCCACACCGCGTGGTCGGCGAGGACGCCGCCGGTCACGCCGGTCGGATTGCCGAACAGCTCCCGGGCCGCGGTCGCGGTGGCCGACAGCGGGTTCCACGCGGCGATCGCGCCCAGCCAGCCGGGCATCGTCTCGGCCGACACGATCGCCGTGGACAGGAATCCGATCGGCCACACCAGCACCTGCACGGCCGACGTGGCGCCCTCCCCACGGAACCGCAGGCCGATGAAGATCCCGATCCACAGCATCGAGAACCGCAAGAGCAACAGCAGGAGTACGGCCAGCGCCGCCGACGCCGGATCGCCGGTGATCCGCCAGCCCACCGCCAGTCCGCCGAGCAGCATGACCAGCAGCTCCACCGCCGAGTTGGTCATGTCGGCGCCGACCCGGCCGAGCGCCACCGACGCGCTGCCGATCGGCATGGCCCGGAACCGGTCGGTGATGCCCTTGCGGGCGTCGTTGGCCATCGCGGTGGCCGTCGACTCGACCCCGAACAGCATGCTCAGCGCCATCATGCCGGGCAGCAGGTAGGCGATGTACTCGCCGCCGCCGGGCACGTTGATCGCCCCGCCGAACAGGAAACCGAACACCAGCAGCAGCATGATCGAGAACAGCAGGCCGAAGACCGGCCCCCACGGCTGGCGGACCCAGTGGGCCAGGTCACGCTGCGTGATGATCCAGCCGGCGCGCAGGGTCGTCATCACACGGTCTCCTTCTCGGTCAGGGTCAGGAACACCTCGTCGAGGGTGGGGCGGCGTAGCTGGAGGTCGTCGAGGGCCACGTCGAGCGCGTCCAGGGTGCGGACGATCGCGGCCAGCCCGTCGGTGACCTCGACGGTGATCGACCGGGTCTCGGCGTCGACGGTCCCGCCGAGTGCGCGGGCCGCCTCGTCGAGCGGTCCGTGCAGGGTGATCGTCACCCGGTCGCCGCCGATCTTGCGTTTGAGGGCTTCCGGGCTGCCTTCGGCGACCACCCGGCCGTGGTTCATCACCGAGATCTCCGAGGCCAGTTGGTCGGCCTCGTCCAGGTACTGCGTGGTGAGCAGGACGGTGGTGCCGCGGGCCGCCGTCTCCCGGATGCTGGTCCAGACCTCGTTGCGGCCGCGCGGGTCGAGGCCGGTGGTCGGCTCGTCGAGGAACAGCACGGCCGGGGTCAGCACCAGTCCGGCGGCGATGTCGAGGCGGCGGCGCATGCCCCCGCTGTAGGTGGAGACGGCCCGGTCGGCCGCCCCGGTCAGCCCGAAGGTGTCGAGCAGCTCGTCGGCGCGGGTGCGGGCGTCGGTCTTGGTGAGGCCGTAGAGGCGGCCGAACATGACCAGGTTCTGCCGGCCGCCGAGGATCTCGTCGACCGCCGCGTTCTGCCCGATCAGGCCGATGCTCGCGCGGACGCGTCGCGCCTGGGTGCGGACGTCGAACCCGGCGACCCGGGCGACGCCGCCGTCGAAGTCGATCAGGGTGGTGAGGGCCTTCACGGCGGTGGTCTTGCCCGCGCCGTTCGGGCCCAGCAGGCCGTGGATGACCCCGGCCGGCACGTGCAGGTCGAATCCGTCCAGGGCGTTCAGGTCGCCATACCTCTTGCGCAGTCCCTCGGCGAACAGGGTGTCCACAGGGCGCTCCTTAACTCCGTATGCCTTACGGAAAATCGTGCCGCCGAACACCGTACACCCCACGGGGTAGTCTGTGCCACGTGGAGACGGACCGGACCCTGAACCTGTTGTGGCGGTCGAGACTGGGCACGCCGCAGGGCGCCCGCGGGCCCAAGCAGCGCGTCACCGTCGACGAGGTGATCCGGGCCGGCATCGCGGTCGCCGACGAGGACGGGCTGCCCGCGTTCTCGATGCGCAAGGTCGCCGACCGGCTCGGCCTCAAGCTGATGTCGATCTACACGTACGTGCCGGGCCGCGCCGAGCTGATCGGCCTCATGGTCGACGAGGTGATCGGCGAGATCCCGCACCCGCCGCACCCGCCGGGCCCGCTCCGTGACCGCCTCGCCGCTGTGGCCCGGCACATGTGGGACGAGTACCACCGCCACCCGTGGCTGCTCCAGGTCGAGTCCAGCCGCCCGTGGATCGGCCCGAACGGTTCCGAACGCTACGAGTGGCAGCTCGAAGCCATCGAAGGATTCGGGCTCACCGACCTGGAGATGGACCAGCTCGTCACGACGCTCTGCGACTTCACGGCCGGCTCCGCGCGCGCCTCGGTCCTGGCCCGCCGCACCACCGAGGAGTCCGGCATCAGCGACGCCGAATGGTGGCAGGTCAACGCCCCGATCCTGGAACGGGTCATGCCGCCCGGCGCCTACCCGCTCGCCGGCCGGGTCGGCACCGCCGCGGGCCAGGAGTACAACTCGGTCGGCGACCCGGCCCGGACCTTCCGTTTCGGCCTCGACCGTCTGCTCGACGGCGTCGAGACCCTGCTGCGCAGATAGCCGCTGTCTGTCCAGGAGTTGCTGCCGGAGCCTCCAGCTGAGACGTCCCTCCGCGAGAAGTGCGTCGAGCGCCCCGTCAACTCGGACACCGGCCGGTCGCCGTAGTAGGGGACGAATAGCGAGCACTCGTCGAGTGTCAGGTTGCGCAGAGCGGTTAGCATGCGGCTCTTCTCCTGACCTCTGAGCATGCCGCCGAGGTGGCCGCCGCGATGCGTGAAAGGGTGACCCGGTGATGCGCATCACGAGTGTGAACGCCTGGGGCGGGGCCCTGGCCGACGACCTGCTCAAATGGCTGCCCGACAGCGGAGCGGACGTGATCTGCCTCCAGGAGGTCACCCGGACGCCCGGCCTGAGCGGGTGGACCCGCTTCGAAGACGGGGAACGGGTCCTGCCGCAACGGGCCGACCTGTTCGACGACGTCCGGCAGGTGCTGCCCCGCTACCAAGGGATCTTTCTCGCCAGCGACTCCGGGCCGGTGCACGACGACGCCGGGCGCCGGCACCGGCAGGACTTCGGGTTGGCCACCTTCTCCGCCGAGACGCTGCCGGTGACCGGTGTGGACTCCACGTTCGTGCACGGCGAGTTCGCCGACCACGACGAATGGGCGACCGGGGACCGGCCCCGGGTGGCACTCGCCGTCCGGGTCGCCGACCTCACCGCCGGCCGCACCGTGTGGATCGTCCAGGCGCACGGACTGCGCGACCCGGCCGGCAAGGGCGACACCCCGGCCCGGCTGCGGCAGGCGGAACGGCTCGCCGCACTCGTGGACCGGGTCCGCGGCCCGCACGACCTGGTGGTGGTGTGCGGCGACCTCAACCTGCTGCCCGGCAGCGACACCTTCCGGATCCTTGCCGGGGCCGGCCTCACCGATCTGGTCGGCGACGCCGACACCCGCACACCCCACTACCCGAAACCGGTACGCCACGCCGGCTACCTGCTGATCTCCGACGTGACCGCCGTCCGGCGCTTCGAGGTGCTCACCGAACCGGAGGTGTCCGACCACCGGATCCTGATGCTCGAGATCTAAGCCCGCTTGGCGCGCATCGCCTTGATCACCTTGTGGTCGTCGCTCGCCAGGTGGGCGGAGTACTCGGGGGAGTCCTTCGCGACCAGGGCGATGCGGCCGTCGGCGTCGAACAGCAGACCCCAGCCGTGCGTACGGGCCAGCGGCGACGTGCGCAGGCACGGCTGGTCCTTCGCCAGGAACGCGGCACGCAGCTCGGCCTTCTCGTCGTCGCCGGCCGCCAGGCCCTGCCGGGCGAACCACGACTCGAACAGCACGTCCTCCTGCGTGTACGTGAACGGGTGCGCGCTGAGCATCTCGTACTGGATCTGGGCGACGGTCCGCCCGGAACCCCGCGCGACCGGCACCTTAGCGTGGTCGGCCCGGCAGTCGTCGGACACCGCGATGAAAGTCCCGTGGTAGTTCATGGATCGAAGATAGGCTGGCCCGAAGCGAGGAGGCGCATTGATCATCATCGCGGGGTGGTTGCGGGTCGACCCGGCCGACCGGGAGCGCTACCTGGAGGCGGTCGCTGACGTGGCCGGATCGGCCCGGAAAGCCGACGGGTGTCTCGACTTCGTGCAGGCCGCCGACGTACTCGATCCCGGCCGGATCAACGTCTACGAGCGGTGGGAGTCCGACGAGCACCTGCACCGGTTCCGTGAGTCCGGCGGCGACGACGGGCCGCAGCCGCCGCCGATCGTCGGCGCCGACGTCCGTAAGTACCGGATCAGTGGAGTCGAGGAGCCGTAGTGCCCGACTACGACGAGATCTATCAGGAGGGGGCCACGCCCTGGGAGATCGGTGGGCCGCAGCCCGCGCTGGCGGCCGTGGCCACCCGCGGCGGCACCGTGCTCGACCTCGGCTGCGGCACCGGTGAGCTGGCGATCCAGCTGGCCCGGCACGGGCATCAGGTGACCGGCGTCGACATCTCGGCGGTGGCGATCGAACGGGCGCGGACCAAGGCGGCCGCCGCGGCGGTGACCGTCGACTTCCGGGTCGGTGACGCCACCGAGCTGGCCCTGAGCCCGTTCGACGCGGTGTTCGACTCCGGACTGCTGCACAGTCTGCACCGGTGGGGTGGCGTGGAGGCCTACCTCGACCTGCTGCCGATGCTGGTCCGGCCCGGTGGGCATCTGTTCGTGCTGGCCATCGGGGTGGCCGCCGGGCAGGGGTGGGGTGTCACCGAGAAGTATCTGCGGTCGGTGTTCGCCGCCCCGGTCTGGGTGGACACCGAGGTCACCCCGGCCGAGGTGAACGCCCGGTGGAACGGGGAGTCGCTGTCCCTGCCGGGGTTCCTCACCCAGACACGGCGCGCGGCGGTGGACGTACCGGAGAGGGGTTCAAACGCGGCGCAGGACCGTGACCACCTTGCCGAGAATGACCGCGTCGTCGCCGGGGATCGGCTGGTAGGCCGGGTTTCTGGGTTCGAGGAAGACGTGGCCGCCGCGCCGCTGGAAGACCTTGACCGTCGCCTCGTCGTCGATCATCGCGGCGACGATGTCGCCGTTCCAGGCTTCGCTCTGCTGGCGGACCACCACGATGTCACCGTCGCAGATGGCCGCGCCGACCATCGAGTCACCCTGGACCCGCAAGCTGAACAGGGTGCCCCGGCCGACCAGGTCGCGCGGCAGGTTGAGCAGCTCCCCGGTGTCGTCGCCGGCCGCCAGGACGGGCGTGCCGGCGGCGATCGTGCCGACCAGCGGGACGCCGACCGTGTCGTCGGAGCGCTCCGCCGGGCCTTCGGGCGACAGGAACATGCGCACGTCGACCGGGCGGGCCACGCTCCGGCCGCGCCGCAGGTAGCCGAGGTCCTCCAGCGTCCGCAGGTGCCGCCCGACGGCGGACGCCGACATGCCCAGCCCGTCCGCGATCTCCCGGGTGGACGGGGAGTAGCCGTACTTGACCGCCGAGTCGCGGATCGCCATGAGGATCCTCTGGGAGCGGTCGGGCAGCCGGGGAAGGTCCTCGTCGAGCATCTGGTGATCCTGCCCTATTCGTCCTGGTGAAACGAAACCGGCGCGCCGTTCAAAGGTCACGCCGCTGGAAGCCGAGGGCGGCCAGGCCCAGCACCAGCAGGGTCCAGATCGCCGCCCACGTCAGATAGGCGGGGGTGAGCGGGGCCATGCTGAGAAACGGCGACTCCTCCACCCCGGTGCCGATCTGGGCGAGCAGCGACGGGTCCTGGAACGCGTTCATCGCCCCGCGCCACAGCCCGTCGGTCGGCAGCAGCATCCTCGACACCACCCCGACCTGGGCGACGCTCGGATTGCCGAGGGCCTCGCCGACCGAGCCGACCACCCCGGCGATCCAGGTGGCCCCGAACAGGCCGACCGCCACGATCCCGGACGCCATCGGCGAGATCGCGGTCGCGAACAGCAGACCGAGGGTGAGCAGGGCGGCCGTCTGGCCGGCCAGCAGCAGCAGGCCGGTCACCGGATGCGGCGGCCAGTAGCCGACGGTCAGGTGCACGATCACGAACTCGGCGACCCCGGCGACGGTGACGAACCCGGACCCGAACGCGACCAGGCCCAGCCATTTGCCCAGCAGCACCTGCCAGCGGCGGATCGGCCGGGTCATCATCGCCAGGGCGATGCCGGACTCCACCTCTCCGGCGACGCTGGGCCCGGCCAGGAAGGCGGTGCCGAGCGCGGCGATCAGGCTGGAGCCGAACATCACCAGGTTCAGCACGGTCGAGCCGGCCACCTTGGCCTCGCCGCTGGTCAGGCCACCGAATTCGGCGTCGATGCGGGAGAAGCCCCAGGCGCTGAGCGCCAGCAGCAGCACCGTCAGCACGGCCAGCGACCGCAGCACCCGGCGGCGGGACGCCTCCCGCAAGGTCAGTGTGGCGATGGTCAGTACGGTCACCGGTGCTCCTCCGGGTGGGCGCGCAGGATGTCGAGCAGCCGTTCTTCGAGGGTGGCCCGGGCGGGTTCGACGGCGTGCACCCGGACCCCTCGTTTGACCAGATCGGCGACGAGCGCCGGCACGTCCTCGGGCAGCGCGACCGTGTACCGGTCGCCGGCCTTCTCGTACGGCTCCAGCAGGGCGGACGCCTCGTCGCTCACGTCGCTGAGCCGTAGCCGCAGGGTGCGGCGCCCGAGCAGTTCGGCCAGCGTGCCGGACGCGGCCACCCGGCCCCGGTCGAGGATCAGCACCCGGTCGCAGACCCGTTCCACCTCGCCGATCAGATGCGAGTTGAGCAGCACCGCCACCTGCCGTTGTCGCAGTGACAGCAGCAGGTCGCGGACGTCGGCGCGGCCCAGCGGGTCGAGGGCGCTGGTCGGTTCGTCCAGCACCACCAGTTCGGGCCGGGCCACCAGGGCGACCGCCAGCCCGAGCCGCTGCTGCATGCCCTTGGAGAAGCCGCCCACCCGGTCGGTGGCCCGGTCGGCGAGCCCGACGAGGCCGAGGCAGTCGCGGCGCTCCCGGTCGGGGACGGTCACCCCGGCCAGGCGTACGTGCAGGGTCAGCACCTCGTCGGCGGTCAGCCACGGCTGGTAGCGGAACAGCTCCGGCAGATAGCCGACCTTCTCCCGGGACCGCGGGTCGGTGCCGGGACGCCCGAGCAGCATCACCTCCCCGGCGTCCGGGCGGACCAGGCCGAGCATCATCTTGATGACGCTGGTCTTGCCGGCACCGTTCGGCCCGAGCAGGCCCAGCACCTCGCCCCGGGCCACGGTGAACGACACGCCGTCCACCGCGACCCGCTTGCGGTAGCGCTTGCTCAGGTGGGAGACCCACACGGCGGGGGAGCCGGTCACCGCTTCCACCGCAGGCTCCGGGCCACGTCGAGGACCTCGTCGCTGCTCAGGGTGCCGCCGACCGCGTTGACGTGCCCCTTCTCCACCCACACCACCGTGGAGACCGCCCCGTCCCGGCTGGCCAGCACGGTCGCCGGCCGGCCGTTGACGTCGGTGGTGAAACTGACCTGGGTCGCCGACTTGACCAGCAGCGGCAGGGTGGTCGCGTTCTGGAAACTCCGCAGCTGGCCGGCGACCGGCGCCGGCAGGCCGGGCAGGGTGAGCAGATAGTCGAGGCCGGTGCCGAACGGCACCCCGGTCGAGTAGGCTGCCGGCGCCTTGACCCGTCCGACGATCAGTGCCGGGACGCCGCGCGCCTCCGGCCAGACGGCGGCCAGGCCCGGACCGGCGGTGAGACTGAACTGGCTGTCCTCCAGGCCGGGCGGGGGTTCCGGCAGCCGCTGTCCGAGCGCCTGTTCGGCTTTCGTACGGTCGAAGGTGAAGATCGCCTTGATCTGGTCGCCGACGAAGAACCGGGGCTGCCCGGTGACGCCGCGCGGGAACTCCGCGACCTGCGGGCTGGGCAGGCCGGTGATCCGCCGTGCCGTGCCGACGTCCTCGACGTTGCGGACGTTCGGCCGGTTCTCCAGCCGGAACGTGCCATAGTCCGACAGATCCGGCAGGGCGACCAGATCCGACTGGTTGACGGTCACCGGCGCGACCCGCTCGGTGCGGAAGATCTGCAGCCAGTCCCCGGCCGCGGCCGCCGACGCCCCACCGAGCAGGGCGACCACCCCGATCACGGCGACGACCGGGCTGCGCAGCGCGAACCTGCGCCGGGCCGGCACCGGCGCGGCAGCCGGCGCGGTCGCGCCGAGCAGGCGGTTCCAGGCGGCGTCCACGTCCGGTTCCACGTCGAAACGCAGCGCCGCCTCCACCAGCAGGGCGTCGGCTTCGGAGTCGGCCATCCGGGACCGGCACCGGGCGCAGGCCGTCACATGCTCGCGGTCGAGGTCGGCGACACCGTCCGGTTCGTCGGCGAGACGGCGCAGCAGACCGTCACTCGGGTGAGGCATGACCCAGCTCCTTACGAAGGGCGGTTTCGGCGCGCCGCACGGTGGTGCCCACGCTGCCGGGGGAGAGTTCGAGGGCGGCCGCGACCTCGGCGTAGCTGAGGCCGCTGTGCCGCAACACCAGGGCGATCGCCTGTTTACGGGGCAGGCGGGAGAGCGCGGCGCGGACTCTGCGGCGCTCGTCGAGGGTGATCACCGCGTCGGCGATGTCCGGCGCGACCGCGCCCGCGCCGGTGGCGGCCTCCTCCCGGGAGGCCCGCCGGCGCCCGGAGCGCAGATGGTTCAGCGCGGTGTGGGCGGCCGCCACACACAGCCAGCCCACCGCCTCGCCGGCCGGGACGCTGGTCCGGCCGAACGCCAGAAACGCCTCCTGGGCGACATCCTCGGCCTCGTCGCGCGACCCCAGCACCCGCGCCGCCACCCCGACGACCTTGGGGTACGCGGCCCGGAACACCTGTTCGAGATCGGTACGCACGGAGGCCGGCACGGCGCCCTCCCGCTCGATCGACAACTGCTTCACATCAGGGAAGCACCGCCGTCACGCCGAATGTGACAGCTTCAGTCCCAGCGGTTGAAGAGAGCCTCACCCACGGTCGCCGGCTGCCAGTAGCGGACGTCGTGGATCGAGATCTCCGGCCACTCGGCGTGCCGGAACGGCCGGCCCAGTTCGGCCGTGGTGAGAACCCGGAACTCGCACGACGCGGTCAGCGCGTTGGCCAGCAACGGATCGTCGGTGAAACGCAGGGGCACGTCGTCGCCGGGCTCGGCGAGCGCCACCCACGGCGTGTCGGGGATCCAGGTCACCGCCACGCTGCGGCCGCGCGACTCGAGGATCGCCTGGTGGTAACCGGGTGTGGTGTGCTCGGCGATCCGGAAACCGGTGACCTCGGCGTGGATCGCGCGGGCGGCCTCGTGACAGACGGTGCGGAAAGCGCGGATGTCGGGCATCCGCTGACGGTAGCGGAGACCAGCGAGCCGTACGGCCGACCGTGCGGCGAGACGGATCAGCGTGGCTGGATCTGGCCGGTCAGATCGCTGACCCGCCCCAGGTGGTCGAAGGTGACACGTACCGTCGAGTTGTCCGGGTGACGGGCGGCCACCCCGGTCGGGGTGTCGTCGACCCGCCAGCCCTGCTGCTTGAGGAAGGACACCACGACCGTGCGGTGATCGACGGCGAAGGCCTGGAGCACCTGCCCGAGCACGGTGAAGGTGCGCTCCGGGGGGACCGCCCCGCGGACCCGGGACGGCAGGTTCTCCAGGTGGAAGAAGATCGCCCCGCCGTTGTAGGTGCCGCGGTAGTAGGACCGCCCGGTCAGTCCCGAGGCCACCAGCGCGATCCGGTGCCCGTCGGTGCGGTCCAGGCGCAGCGACGGTTCGATGAATTCGCGTACGTTGTGGACGCGCCCGTGTTCGCGCAGCCAGCCGGCGAGTTCCAGCAGGTTGGGGGAGATGGTGGCGCTCTGATTGGCCCAGGCCCACAGCCAGGTGCCGTCGGTGTGACTCTCCGTGCCGAGAAGCTGGATGGGATAGCGCAGATCGTTGCCGAACGTCACCATGCCCGCATTCAGGTCGAGCTGCCAGCCCCGGTCGCCGAGCAGGTCGGCGAGCGCGAGCTGTCGAGCCATGCCGGTGGCGACATGCTGTGCGAACAGGTCATCGAACGAGGACACGGACCGGCCTTTCGATCAAGGGAGCCGGTGCAGTGTGACATGCGCGAGCGCTGGTGCCGAGTCCCCGGGTCGGCACCAGCGCCGTCAGATCTCAGACAGCCGGGAACGGCGCCCGGTCCTGAGCGCACCGGGTGCCCACCGGCGGGAGGTCACCGTCGAGCAGATAACGGGTATACCAGCCGGTAACACACGCGCTGTAGTTGCTGGTGTGGCCGAATCCGTCCAGGGTCAGCAACCGTGCGTCACCGAGCTGCCGGGTCATCCGCTTGGCGAAGTCGAGCCGGGTCGCCGGGTCGTAGGTGGGGTTGACGACCAGGATCGTCTCTGCGGTGCGGCGGTTCCACGGCCCGTCGTACGCCTCCCTGATCCTCGGCCAGTTGGCGCACCCGGCCTCGCTGAACGCCTCGGCCCGGCCGAACGTGGGGTGGGCCTTCTCGAACACCACCGCGAAGCCGGGGTACAGCGCCGGGTCGCGGGGCAGCGGCGCGTCCGTGCAGTTGACGGCCGTGCCCGCGTCGCCACCGTTGTACGAGTACGCGTCGGGAAGCCAGCCCCGCACCGGCGGCGCCTTCGGCAGGTCGCGGCCGGCGGCGGAGCGCAGCGCGGCCGGGTCGCCGAAGACGAGGCCGTACACCCACTGCAGTTCGCCCGCGGCGTCCGGGAAGGCGGCCACGTTGTACAGGGTCTGCCCGGTGAACCCGACCAGGTCGTCGAGGGTGATCGTGCCCAGGTCGGGAATCACCACGGGCCCCTGCCGCAGCCGGTCGCGCAGCCGTTCGAACTTGCCGCGCGCGTCCCCGGAGAACGCGCACGCCGGGCCCGCCTTGTCACATTCGCGCAGGAACCCGTCGAGGGCGATCTCGAACCCGCCGGCCCGGTCGAACTTGTTCGCCAGCCGGTGATCGGTCCGCTGCTCGGGGTCGACGTTGCCGTCCAGGATGACGGCGCGCACCCGGTTCGGGAACAGGTTCGCGTAGGTCGCCCCGATCAGCGTCCCGTAGGAGTAGCCGATGTAGGTGAGCCGCTCGTCCCCGGCGCCTTGCCGCAGCAGGTCGAGGTCCTTGGCGACGTTCAGCGTGCTCATGTGGGTCAGCAGCGGGCCGATGTTGCGCTTGCATGCCTCGGTGTACTCCCAGTCGGCCCGCAGCGTGTCGCGGATCTGCTCGGCGGTGACCGGCACACCGGTCATCCGTGCGAACAGCGCCTCGGCCTCCTCGTCGGTGGCGAAACACTGGATCGGGTCGCTGCCGCCGATCCCGCGCGGATCGAACCCGACCAGGTCGAACCGGGCGAGCACCTCCGGCGAGGCGATGCGTGCCGCGGCGCGCACCATGTTGCGCCCGGCGCCACCCGGCCCGCCCGGGTTGACGAAGATCGTTCCGATGCGCTGTGCCGGATCGCCGGCCGGGCGTCTGGCCAGCGCGATCGTGGTGGTCACCCCACGCGGCTTGTCATGATCCAGCGGTACCTCGTAGGTGCCGCACTCGAACCCGGCGAGCGGTTCCTCGGTGCAGGCGGACCAGGCGATGGACGGTGCGGCCGCGGCGGCTTGCGGTGCGACGGCGACAGCGGAGACGGCGACGAGCGCGGCGGTGACGCGCATGGCGAGTCGGCGCACGAGCGGGGTCCTTCCGGTAGGTCGACAGGACCCCCGCAGCCTCTCACGCATGTAAATGAATCACTGTCAGGGAGAAACCCCTAAGACCCTTCTCCGGTACGCCTGCCGTGAACCCCGGGGACAAGACCCGCGAGCCGCTGCCACGCGCGCCCCTGCCGCGCCCGCCGGGCTGAGCTCGCTGTTCAGCGAACCCGTCCCGGTCCGGCGGGCTGATTTCGGTGGTTCAGGGCACTCGTCCCGGTCCGGCGGTCTGATTTCGGTGGTTCAGGGCACTCGTTCCGTCTCGATCCGGTGCGCTGAGCCCGCTGTCCAGCGCACTCGTTCCGTCTCGGTCCGGCGGGCCCGGACGGCGGCTCGCAGCGCGGGCCACAACCGCAGCCGGCGTGAGCTGTCGCAGACGGCCAGCAGGCGGGCGAGGCTGTCCCGCTCGTGCGGCGGGACGAACAGCAGGACGATCAGGATCGGCAGCACGGCGGCCGCGATCTCGGTGAGGACGACCAGGATCACCACGGCGGCCACGGCGACGGTCAGGGCGTACTCGATCATGGGTTTCCTCCTCCGGGTGGGGTCCCGCGGGCCTATCGGGCCAGCGCGGCGGCGGCGACCATCGCCAGCGCCAAGGTGGTGGTGAAGGCGATGAAAGCGGCCGCCGTTGCGGCCCGGAGCAGCGCCCCGACCTGTGCGAACGCCCGGCGTAGCGCGCGAAGCGCGAGGAGAAGGCAGACGGCGGCGACGGCCAGGTAGAGGAACGGCTCGCCGAACAGCGCCGAGAGTGAGGTGGGGAAGAGCATGGTGGCCTCCGATCCAGCCGTGCCGGGTCGCGACGCATATGCACTTACCGAGAGCCGTGACCTCGATGTCGGGAGCACCTCGGCATCAGAGAGTGATCAACTCACTGATGCCGTTACGTCTCCGTGACCCTCTGCTACGAATATGCGGCTCTATGCACGGATGGCGCAACTCTTATCCACAAGAATGAATGAAATGAACGTGCGCGGAGCGCGGAATCGCCCGAACCGGTGACCCGGATTCGCCCTCCGGTGTGCTTAGGTGGGGGCCGGTCCCGCATATTCGCCCCGTGGGCTTGACAGCCGCGTATCATCAGGGGCCGTGTCAAATCACAACAATAGCGGCGATACGCCTGAACTGACCCTGCTCACCACCCTGTGCGGTGGCGGCAGCTGCCCGACGGTCTACCGCACCGACCGTGGCACCCTGATCGTCCAGGGATACACGGTTCCCGCCGGCAGCGTGAACCTCGATCTGCCGGCCGGGGAGCAACTCGTGGAGATCCCCGCGGAACTGCTCTCCGCCGCGTTGCAGGCGGGCGCCTAAGATCGGAAAACAAGCGCGACGAGGGAGGCGGGTCATCGTATGAGCGGCTCGCCCGACTCCGTGGACGAGGCCACCGACGAGCCCGTCGGTGTGGTCCTCGCCCGCCTCCGCAAGAGCAAGCGGATCCCCGGCCAGGCCCTCGGCGAGCGCGTCGGGATGAGCCAGGCCAAGATCTCCCGCCTCGAGACGGGCGCGGTGGCCGCCGAGCCCGCCGATGTCCGCCTGCTCGCTGAGGAGCTCGGCCTGCCGCCGGACGAGGTGGACCGGCTCGTCACCCGGGCCGAGCACGCCGACAACCGGCTCACCGACTGGCGGCCCGCCCACCTCGGCCTCGCCGAGCGCCAGCGCGACCTGCGCCAGCTCGAGGTCTCCACCCTGGAACACCGGGTCTTCCAGCCCGCCGTCGTGCCGGGCCTGCTGCAGACCAGTGAGTACGCCCGGGCGATCATGTCCGATCTGCACATCGAGCTGGACGATTCCCGGGTCGCCGACTCCGCGGTCGCGGTCGCCGAGGCGGTCACCGCCCGCATGAACCGCAACCAGATCCTGCTCCAGCCGGACCGCGTCTTCGTCTTCCTGATCACCGAGGCGGTGCTGCGCAACCGGGTCGGCCGCCCCGCCGAGATGGTCGCGCAGATCGCCCGCATCCGCGAGGTCGCCGCCTACCCGAACGTCACGCTGTGGATCGTCCCCGACGAGGCCGAGTGGCCCATCGCCCCCTACCACGGCTTCTACCTGGCCGACGACCGTTGCGTGCTGGTCGACCTCTTCAACACCAGCATGATCTCCCGCGGCCGCCGGATCGTCCGCAGCTACCGCCGGGTCTTCGACGCCATCGAGCGGGTCGCCACCACCGACGTGGAGCCGTTGCTGGAGCGCTACCAGACCCACTACGCCCGGCTGCTGCTCAACCCCTGACCGTCCGGCACCGCCCCCGAGGTACATCCCGGTCGAGCCATCAACCTATCTTCCTAGGACGACCTAGCGGGTGTGAGCGCGGGACTTGCTCCCGCGTCCGCGCGGTCCCCAGATGCCCGGCGGTCTCCACCACGGTCAACGTCAGCGGCCCGCCCAGATCGAGCCGGCCGTGCACGAGCACGCCGGGAATGCCGCCCTGATCGGCCTGTCCATCGAATGGCCCGGCCCGCTCCTGCCCTACGTCACCTGGGTCGGCAGCACACGCAGGGCGACTGCCGGTCTTGTGCAGCCGGCTCCCAGGGCGGACCCTGCTGGCCAAATCGCCCGCCTGCCCGCCGGGCGGGCGGGCAGCGCACCGACGGTGTGTCCCCGAGCACCGCTGTGACACTCGTGAGCGACCGCGCCGGCCCCTGAATGCGTGCCGAATCGCTCGGCCCCGTCTGTCCCCGGGCGAGCGCCCACAGCGCACCGACGGTGCGCCCTGGCTCCTGGCGCCCCCCGATGTCCTGCCGCCCTGCCACTTCGGCGCCCTGGCGTCCTGTCGTTCTTGCGTCCGGTGGGCGGAGGGCGGAGGGCCGGCGTGCAGGGCGATGTGCGCTCGGAGAACGTGACACCCGTAGTGGGTGTGACGACACCCGTTGCGGGTGTCACGTCTGCGGAACACAGATAGCCGAGATCCGGGTCCCCTCTTCCCGAACGGAGATCCGTTTCTACGTCCGCTGCCTCCTGCCGGTGAACGTGATGGTGGTTGCGTATGGCGGCCGGCCGGTGCCACACGCTGGAGTCCAGGGGGCAGCGTCAGCAGCGGTCGCCGAGGAGCCATCACCGGCCGGCCGGGTCACTTCGCCGGTCTTGCCCAGCGACGAGCACACCGTTCACGCAATGCCGTCTACATGCGCAACCACCGCAACGGACGGATCTTCACCGGCGGTCGCCGACAGCCGACCGCCGACACCGGTCGCCGGTCGCCGTCGCCGGTCGTTGAATCCCTGATCCACGTCCGGTGTCCGCTACCCCCGCACCCACGTCGTGAGGCCTGGCAAAGCAGGGCCGGACCGGACATGCGCTGAGAGCGAGCCTTCATCGATGAGCCAGCAGGGGTCAGCGCTCTCTCAAGCGTCCTGAGGTGGTCTCCCACGGCCAGCCGGAACCCTCCAGCCGGCTGCCGTGGCTGTTTCGGCGAGCCTGAGGCGTCTCCCACGGCCGCTGGAGGGGAGGGGACGATCAGGAGGCCGGGGGCGCGTCACGCGTACCGCCGGAAAGGCCCGAAGCGTAAGCGGCGCGGCTGAGATGGACCAGGTCGCCGAGGCCGGCCGGTGGGCTGTCGCGCCACCAGGCGAGCCAGACGTCGATCGCCGGCGTCCGGCGCAGCGTGCGGTAGGCGACGCCGGGCCGCGGGTTCTGGTTGGCGGTGGCCTCGGAGGTGACGCCGACGGCCTGGCCGGCGGCGATCAGGGTGAGCCATTCGTCGACGCCGTGTGTGGTACGGATCGTCGGCGGCTCGGGGCCGGGATGCCACAGGTCGAGGGTGGTGGTGCCGGTGCGCGCGTCGATCGCGACCGGGTAGCGCAGCAGGTCACGCAGGTGCAGGGTGCGGCGGCGGGCCAGTGGGTTGTCGGTGGCGACCGCGGCGCAGCGGGTCTCGGCGCCGATGAGCGCGGTGGCGAAGCGGGGATCGTCGAGGGGGCGGCGGATGACGGCCACGTCCGCGGTGCCGTCGCTCAGGCCCGCGCTCGGCGTGTTGGTGTGCACGAAGACCAGGGGAGTGCCGGGGTGGCCGGTGGCCCAGGCCCGTTGCAGGCGGCGGGTGTGTTTGCCCAGTGCCGCCCAGGCGTAGCCGATACGCAGTTCGCTGTGCCGGGGCGCGGCGAGGCGGCGCAGGTGGCCGATCTCGTCGAGGATGCGGCGGGCGCCGGCCAGGATCCGGGTTCCGGTCGGCGTCAGCGCCACTCGGCGGGTGGTTCTTTCCAGCACGGGTACGCCGAGCGCGTCCTCCAGCGCCGCGATGGCCCGTGACACCGCGGCCTGGGAGACGCCCAGCTCGGCGCCGGCGTCGGTGAACGTGCCGGTGTCGGCGACCGCGACCAGCGCCCGCAGGTGACGCAGCTGCAGATCCATGCGTGCAGCGTATAGATCCGTCGGCGGGCGTATTTCTCGCCACCGCCCGGGCGCCCGGAGACTGCCGGTATGACGGTGGTGACGACGTCCACCTCGCCGGCCGGCGGGCTGGCGATCATGACGGGGAGCGCGGCCAGCAACCAGGTGGGCGCCGCGGTGGGGGCGTACGCGTTCGGTGCGATCGGCCCGGCCGGGGTGGTGGCGGTGCGGCAGTTCGTGGCGGCGGCGCTGCTGCTGCCGGTGGCCCGCCCGGACCCGCGCCGGTTCACGTGGGCACAGTGGTGGCCGACGCTGCTGCTCGGGCTGGTGTTCGCGACGATGAACCTGTCGCTGTACACGGCCGTCGACCGGATCGGCCTCGGTCTGGCCGTCACCCTGGAGTTCCTGGGGCCGCTCGCCGTGGCACTGGCCGGGTCCCGCAGCCGCTTCGACCTGCTGTGCGCGGCCGGCGCCGGCCTCGGCGTGTATGTGCTGGTCCTGCCCGCGGGCGGCAGCGACTGGGTGGGCATCGGCTGTGGGTTGCTGGCGGCGTGCTGCTGGGCCTCGTACATCCTGCTGAACCGGCTGCTCGGGGCGCGGCTGCCCGGACTGCAGGCGCCGGCGGCGGCGACCAGCGTGTCGGCGCTGATGTACCTGCCGGTGATGGTGTTCCTGGTCGCGCAGGGCCGGTTCACCGGCACGGCGCTGCTGTGCGCGGTCGGTGCCGGGGTGTTCAGCTCGGTGGTCCCGTACGCCGCCGACCTGATCGCGCTGCGGCGTGTCCCGGCGCGGTATTTCGGTGTGGTGATGAGCGTTCACCCGGTGTTCGCGGCTCTGGCCGGGCTGGTCCTTCTCGGACAGGTGCTGGCGGTGCACGAGTGGGCCGGGATCGCTGTCGTGGTGGCGGTGAACGTGCTCGCCGTCCGGCAGAATTCCGGGCATGGAACTGCTCCGGCACAGCACGGCGAATGAGGTCACCGGCGGCGTCTGGCGGCTGGTCGGCGGGCGCGTGCGCAAGGTGGTGACGCCGCGCCGCGACGGTGCGGCCCCGCACCTGGCGGCCGGCGACGAGCCCGGGCACTTCAACTACTGGCGGCGGGAACCGCTGGCGTACGAGACGAGACTGGCCGCGACGGCGTTCGCGTCCGCCGGGATCACCGCGCCGGAGGTGTACGACATCTCCGGCGAGCCCGGCGGTGGCGTCGCCATCGTCATGGAGGACGTGCAGGGGACGCCCGGCATGCGGTGGAGCGCCGGTGAGCTGGGCGAGTTCGCGTACCGTCTCGGGGTGGCGCAGGCCGGCTGGGCAGGGAGGCCGCCGGCGATCGACTGGCTGGCCCGCGACTGGCTGCGCGACTACACGCTCGCCCAGCCGGTGCCCGCCGACCTGGACTGGGATCATCCGGCGGCGCTGGCCGCCTGGTCGCCGGCGCTGCGCGCCGGTCTGCGCCGGTTGTGGCAGCGCCGGCACGAGCTGCTGGAAGCCGCGGACGCGCTGCCGCGTACCCTCTGCCATCACGACGTGTGGCCGATGAATCTGATCGGTTCCGGTCCGCGGATGGTTTTGTTCGATTGGGCGTACGCGGGGCCCGGCGCCGTCGGTGAGGATGCGGCGAATCTGGCGCTGGACACGTTCTGGGACGGTTACGTCGACGTGTCCCTGCTGCCGGCGGTGTTGTCGTCGGTGCTCGACGGCTACGTCCGTGGGGTGGCCGGCGTCCTGTCGCCGGAGCAGGCCCGGCGGGCGGTCCGGTTGACCGGCGCGGCCAAGTATTTCTGGCTGGCCCCGCGGATGCTGGTGTCGGCGTGGTCGCATCCGCGCGGCAAGGGCTACGACACCCGTGACTGGGAGTCGATGTTCGCGGGCCGTGCACCCTTGTTCGAGGTCGTCGTGAACTGGGCGGACACCGTCTGACCGTCGGCGGGTGATCGTCGTCGGCCGTTCCGTGCCGGAGCACCGCGGTCACCACCGAGCGGTGGCAACAGCTGCGGCGCGAAGACTGACCCCCGGTTCACGGCGCACCACCACACTTCGTGTGCCGAACCCGGTGACCCGGCCGCTGGGCGAGCAGCTTCGCTTTCGCGGCGGTGAACTTCTCGTCGGTGAGCAGGCCGGCGGTCTTCATCTCGCCGAGCTTCACCAGCTGTGCCATCAGGGCGCCTCCGCCGCCGGCCGTGGGGGCGGCCTCGAGTGTGGGCGTGGCCGGGGCTGCGGGAATCGCCGGGGTGGACAGCTGGGCGCCTACGGCCGGGAGTACCACATCGGTCGACTGTGCTCCGGTCAGGTGAAGATCACCCAGCAGGTGTACGAAGGGGCCGTCGTAGTTGCGGACGTCGAGGTCGGTGGATCCGCGGCCGGCGACGATCTCGGCGCGTCCGGGTGCGATCGCCGAGGCGGTGGCCATCTGCTCGAAGGCGCGCAGGGTATCGTCGGTGTCGCTGCTAGGGCTGTCCACTACGTGTGCTTTGAAACCTTTGCAGCAAATCGGCGAGGACCTTCATCTCAGCCGCGAGAGCCGCTCGCCCCACCGGCGTGATCGCCGCCCAAGTCCGCGGCCGGCGCCCTTCATGCCCCTTTTGGATGTCGACGAGCGACTGCGCGGCCAATGCCTCAAGATGCCGGCCGAGGTTGCCGTCGGTGAGGCCGAGAAGGTTCTTGAGGTACGGGAAGTCGGCCCGGCCTGCCTCGTCCAGCACGGTGAGCAGCGCCAGTCGGGTCTTCTGGTGCACCCGCTCGTCCAGTTCGAGAGCGGGATGGGGTGCCGGGTCAGCCACTGATCTTCCGCTCCCGCTGTCGCTCGGCGAAACCCAGTACCGTCAGGGCGAGGCCACCGCAACCCATGAGGAGCGGGTCGTACCAGTCGGCGGTCACTGCGGATCCCGCGAACCAGCCACCGATCATCACGCCGGCGATGATGCCGGAGCGCAGGGCCAGTGATTTGTTGCGCTGTCCGAGCGCCATGATCGTCAGTATTGTCGCCGGCCACAGCAGCATCTTCATGAGCGGGTAGAACCACACGAGGTTCCCGGCGGCAATCACCGCGAGTAGCACGAGAGCGGCCTTCCCGTACGGCAACCGGCCTTCACCGACTCCGGTGCGATCGCGTCGGATGCGATCGCCGCTCCACAGTGCGAGCAAGGCGAGAAGGCTGCATAGCGGCCAGAACAGTGGTGCCGGTACGAAGTAGTAGTTGACCGTCGCCAGGTAACCGGCGAAAGCCATGGTCATAAGCCCGAAGATCAGCAGCGGGCCGGAGGTGGCCCAGCGAGAAGCGCGCACCCGTAGCCGTAGCTGATCGAGTTCTTTCTGCTCATCGAGTGACATCACGGTTCAATCCTCTGCATGACAGAGGACTCTGCCATGCAGAGGAAATGTCGTCAACACCACGATGCCCCACTCCGCGGACCTCGCCACACATGGGCCGTCGACCCGGCCGACGTCAAGAAGACAAGCGCGATCTTCGATGAACTGGCGCCTGTCAGCTTGGCACCCGGCGACCAGCAATAACCTATCTTCCTAGGATGCCATTGGGGTAGTGCGGCAAGCCGCACCTCAAGTCGACGGCTTCGCCGACAGGGCCGACGAACGTTGCCGTACGCATCGCGATGCTTCCGGGCTCGCTGTCGTTTCCGTCCAGGACGGCAACTGTGGCCGCGATCTGGCGTAGACCCGGCGATCCGCCCGAGTTCGAGGAGGCAGCACATGCGTGACCTGGTCTACACCGGTTTCATGTCGCTCGACGGCGTCGTGGATTCGCCCGGCGGTGGGCCGGGGGAGGGGCACCGCCGCGGCGGGTGGGTGGTGAAGGACCTGGAACTCGTCCCGGAAGCCTGGTCGCTGAAGGGCGAGGAACTCACCGACACGACGGCGTTGATGTTCGGCCGCCGCAGCTACGAAGCGTTCGCACCGGTCTGGCCCGGTGCGGAGGACCACGCCGGCTACAAGTTTCTGCCAAAGTACGTGGTGTCGAGCACGCTGCCTGACGATGCCCTCGTCGATGGGTGGGGCCGACGACGATCCTGCGCTCGACCGAGAACGTTGCCGCACTCAAGCAGGGCGAGGGCGGTGCGATCTTCATCCACGGGAGTGCGGAGCAGGCCCGGCGGCTCTCGGACGCGGGCCTTATCGACCAGTACAACCTGCTCGTGTTTCCCGTGCTGCTCGGTGCCGGCAAGAGCCGGGCCGGCCCATGGGAACCAACGGCAGTGGATCCGGCGCTAAGCCATAGCGTGCCTGGTCAGCCTCGCGGCGATGGCTCTTTCGCGGTCGCGTGGCCGGTGCGGATGTTGCGATAGATCGTCATGGGGGTGACGCCGCAGGAGGTGGCGATCTCGGCCATCGTGAACTGGCGGCTGTCGTACATGCGTCGCGCCTTGTTGATCAGGGCGGAGGTCATCTTGGGTTTGCGGCCGCCGGTGCGGCCTCGGCGCGTGCGGCGGCGAGGCCGGCGAGGGTGCGTTCTTTGACGAGGGCGGCTTCGTATTCGGCCATGAGGGCGAACATGCCGAAGACGAGCTTGCCGTGCGCGGTGGTGGTGTCGACGATGCCGTTGGTCAGTGACTTGACGCCGACGCCGCGTTCTTCGAGGACGGCGACGATGTCGACCAGGTCGCGCAGGTTGCGGCCGAGCCGGTCGATCTTCCAGATGATCAAGGTGTCGCCGGGCCGCAGATCCTCCAGGCACGCCTGCGGCGTCACCCCGGGGCTGCCCGGGTTGAGCCGGTGGTCGTGGCGTTGTGCGGGTAACCGAGTGGCTGCGGTCGTCGGTGATCCGTACGGTTGCAGGGTGCCGCCGTCGTTCATGCCTGGTCTGTCACTGTGCCGGCTCTTCTACCTGGAAGCGGTGCGTCCGTTACTGGACCGGGCCTACCCCGGTCTGTCGCATGCCGCCGCGCGGATCGGGCCGGGGTCGGAGGTGCTCGGCTTCGACAGCGAGCGCTCCGTCGATCACGATTGGGGGCCGCGGCTGGAACTGTTCCTGTCGGTCGAAGACGTCATCAGCCACGGTGCGGACATCTCGGCGTTGCTCGCCGCCCGGTTGCCCAAACAGATTTGCGGCTGGCCCACCAACTTCGAGCCGCCTGGGGCGCGGGTGCAGGTCATGGCGGCTACCACCGGTCCAGTGGCGCATCGGGTGCACATCACCGATGTGACGAACTGGTCGGCCGGTCAGTTCGGCTTCGACGTCCGCCGCGGCATGAGTGCCCTGGACTGGCTGGCCATCCCGGCGCAGCGGCTGGCCGAAGCCACCGGCGGCGCTGTCTTTCACGACGACAGCGGCGAGCTGACCCACCTACGCAGCAGGCTGCGGTGGTATCCCGACGAGGTATGGCGGTACATCTTGGCCGCGCAGTGGACCCGCATCGCGCAGGAAGAGGCGTTCGTGGGCCGCAGCGCCGAAGCCGGTGACGATCTCGGTAGCCGCCTGGTCGCCGCGCGGCTGGCCCGCGAGGTCATGCGGCTGTGCCTGCTACTCGCCCGCCAGTACCCGCCGTACAGCAAGTGGCTGGGTACGGCGTTTGCCGCGCTGCCCGACATTGAGGTGATCGTCGCGGCGCTGCGCGAAGCCGTGGGCACCGGTGACGCCGCGCGCCGGCAGGCCGGGCTGTGTACCGCGTACGAAGTCGCCGGGCGCTGGCAGAACCAGCTGGGCCTCGCGAACCCGGTTGAGCCGACGCGCCGGCCGTACTTCGACCGGCCCTACCCAGTCATCGACGCCGCCCGCTTCGTGACCGCGCTGCTCGAGCGCGTCAGCGACGCCACCCTCGCCGCACTGCCGCCCGTCGGAGCGGTCGACCAGTACGTCGACAGCACCGACGTGCTGAGCCAACGAGATCTGCCGCGCTACATCATGGACGCGGTCTCTCGGGAACCGTCCGATAACGATCGTTTCTAAGACGCACCTGTCGGGTCGGCTGTGGCCGGCATGGTGAACGCGCGGAGGGTGTCGGTGCCGTTGGTGAGGTACAGCCGTCCGTGGCTGATGACCGGGGTACCGAGCCCGGCGGCGGCGCTTACTGCGCTCGGGAGCGCGAGGTCGGCACCGGTGTCGGGCTCGAGGGCGCGTAGTTTCTGTTCTCCGGTCGGGGCGCCGAAGTTGCCCCAGAGGAGGCCGCCGGCGATCGACGGCAGGACGGAGCCGAGGTGGCGATGCCAGCGGGTCTCGCCACTGTCCAGGTCGACCGCGACGAGGGTTTGGCCGGCATTCTTGGTCGCCGCGGCGTAGACCTGGTCGTGGTCGACGGCCACCGGTCCCATCAGTGCGTCGCGGGCCCAGACGGTGGCACCGGTGTCGGCGCGGACCTTCAGCAGCCGCATCGGTGGGTTCTGGCCGGGCTGCGCCGGTGTGTCCCGGTCGGTCTCGCTGATGATCAGGTGCCGGGCGGCCGGGTCGGCGGCGTGACACAGCCACTCCCGGGGTGTCTGCCAGAGCGTGTGGCCGGTGCTGATGTCGGCGGCCAGGGTTCCGCCCCGGTAGGGGCGGCTTAGCAGGATCGTGGTGTCGGCCGCGCACTGCTGGGTGATCACGCCGAGCCGGTGCCAGCGTGCCCGGCCGGTGGCGGTGTCGAACGCCCAGGTGCCCATGTCGGTGCCGTCGCTGCCGCCGACGAGGGCGACACCGTGCGAGAGGAGCAGGTTTCCGGCGGCGGTGGGCACCGTGGTGCGCCAGCGCACCGTGCCGGAGGCGATGTCCAGGGCGACCAGTTCCCCGCTCTGGCCGGCGCCGCCCGTGCCGGGCGGCGCGCTGGCCGGGGGCCGGCACGGGGTCAGGAACAGGTACACGCTGCTGCGGTCGGCGGCCAGTTGTGGCGGGAACTGGTCGGCCGGGTTGGTCAGCCGGTGTGTCCACAGGGTGCGGCCGGTGGTGGCGTCGTACGCGCCGACGCCGCCGGGGTCGGTGAGCACCAGCCGGGAGCCGACCACGACGGGCGGGGTCTGCCGTGAGCAGGCTCCGTCGCGGCGCTGCGTGGTGGTGACCGACCAGCCTTGCGCCAGGCGGCCGACGGTGGCAGCGGTGATCCGGTACTCGCTGGGGTTGAAGTTGTCGTGGGTGGCGTCGTGGCCGTCCTGCACCCAGTCGGCGGTCGGCGGTGGCGGGCTCGCCACAGCGGCGGGGCTGCCGCCGGTGGCAGCGATGACAGCGGTGAGGATCAGTCCCAGCGGTCCCGGCGTGGTACGCATATCCGGCAGGCTAGGTTGCCCGGCCCGCCTCATCCGGACGCTTGGCGGAACTGTTTCTCACCGCCTGGGTGAAGTGCTACGTTGCGCCGCGAGTCTCACGGCGGGTGACGGTCATGCCGACACGTCGACCCCGGTCCGGCCGATCGAGGCCAGGTAGGCCAGAGCCTTGTCCAGGTACGGCCCGATCGGGTTGTCAGGATCTTTGTTCACCTCGTAGGGACGCGACATGTCCTTCAGCACCACCCCGGTGACCTCCTGACCGGGGGCGAGGTATCCGCTCTGCCGTCGCATGACGATCTCCATGGCAAACGGCGGCGCCAGGCCGGAGTCGGGGTCGACACGTTCACCGGTGACCTTCTCGATCAGGTCCAGATCGCTGGCTGTCAGCAGCTTGAGCGGCCTGGTGGACATGTCGTCGACTTTCGGCGTAGGGCGTGCTGCGCTGATGTCGGGCCCGGATGACACCGATGTGGTCCGGGGCGTTCCGAATCCTGAAATACTCACCGCTGAAGCTCCTTTTGTCGTCACTTGCGTATTCGTGGTGGAACGGGCCGAGGCATTCGGTGTGCCCGGCCCGTTCCTCACGCTATGACGTTGCCGGCCGCAGAGTTCAGCGTTTTGAGTTGATCAGTAGTTGTACCAGACGGTGATGTCGTATTTGCTGCCGTAGCGCGGCGTGATGAACATGTTCGTCGGTGAGCTGATCGTCACCTTGTAGGTGAAACTGCGGTTGGCCGGGGTGTTGTTGAACGCGGTCGTGATGCCGTTCCAGGACGACACCGCGGTGCCGGGGCTCACCGTCACGCACGAGCCGCTCGCCTGGCACAGCTGCACGAAGTAGGTGGTGCCGGTGGGCGGCGGGTCCAGCATCTTCCACGAGTAGTCGACCCGGGTGATCTGCGACGCCGCCGGGGTCCGCCACCCGGGCCAGAGTCCACCGCTGATCCTCGGTGAAGCCGTGCGCCGCCGGGCCTTCGTCCAGCAGCGAAGCCAGTTCCCGTAGTTGCTCCTCGTCGAGGCGGCACCGGCTGCCCGGTGAGCCTTTCGAGGCCAAGGCCTGCACCCCGCCTTGCCGCCATCGCTGCTGCCAGCCGTACACCGCGGTCGCCGAGACCCGCAGCCGCCGGGCCACCTCAGCCGCCGGCACACCCTCGGCGAACCAGTCCGCCGCCTGCCTCCGGACCTGCTCCCGCTTCGCCCGCGCCGGCGCGGTCAGACCACCACTATCGGGATACCTCATCCCTCCGGCCTACCGAAGCGATCGACACCCGTCACGCCAACACGCCGACCACCCATAGATCAACTCAACGATTCAACCTCTGTAAGACCGAGACTGCGTTGCAGATCATGGGAAAAGCGCACGCGCTCTTGGAACTGCTCTCCGAGAGCGCGGATGCCGCGCCGATGCCGAACCCGTCCTCGCCGAGGCGCAGCAGGCGCTGACCGAGGTGTGGGGTGTTGCGCCCGCGTGCCGGCTGACCGGCCTGTCACGCGCGACGCTCTACCGGCGCCGCAATCCACCGGCCGAGCCGAAGCCGCGCACGCCGCGCAGACCGCCGCCGTCGGCGTTGTCCGACGCCGAGCGTGAACCGGCCCGAATACCAGGATCTGGCGCCGGCGCAGGTGTGGGCCCGCGAGCTCGACGAGGGCCGCTGGTGGTGTTCGGAGTCCACGATGTACCGGATCCTGCGGGCCGCCGGCCAGTCCGGCGAACGCCGGGCCCAGGCCACGCACGCGGCCCGCACCAAGCCCGAGCTGGTCGCCGACGCGGCGAATCAGGTCTGGTCCTGGGACATCACCAAACTGCGGGGACCGGTCAAAGGCGTGTGGTTCCACCTGTACACGGTGATTGACATCTGGTCCCGCTACGTCGTCGGGTACCTGGTCGCCGCCTACGAGGACGGCCAGCTCGCCGAGGCGCTGATCGCCGACGCCGCCGCCCGCGAACGCGTCAACCCGGATCAGTTGATCGTGCACGCCGACCGGGGTGCGGCGATGACGAGCAAGACTGTGACTCAGCTGCTGACCGATCTGAAGACCGGCCGTAGTCACAGCCGGCCGAAGACCTCCAACGACAACCCGTTCATCGAGGCGAGCTTCAAGACCCTCAAGTACGACCCTACGTTCCCGGAGCGGTTCGGGTCGATCCAGCACGCCCGGCAGCACTGCGAGGCGTTCTACACGTACTACAACCATGAGCACAGGCATTCCGGGATCGGCCTGCACACCCCGGCGTCGGTGCACCATGGCACCGCCGGGCAGATCCGCCAACAGCGGCAACGCACCCTCGACGCCGCCTGGGCCGCGCACCCCGAACGGTTCGGGCGCCGCCGTCCGCAGCCGCCGCGTCTGCCGGACCGGGCATGGATCAACAAACCCGACGACAACGACCTCGAACAGGCCACCGCCGCGGCAGCGGCGAGCCTTCCGGCAGCACAAAGCTAAACAAAATCAAGAAACTGTCCCACTTGACTTGACAGGTTCCGATCCGTTGATTTTTCCGCCAGGACTACAACCGCCGCGTATTCGATTTGATGCGAATACAAGCCAGTCTGCGTACGGACTGTGGCCGAGGTTTGCGCTGCTGGTCGCGTGAGTAGCGGTTTCGCTGACTGTAGACCCCGCGGATGCGGCCTCTTGCCACGAGGGGTGCGAATCCACCCCTCGTGACCTGCATATTTGACAAGGAGGTCGCATTGGATGCGAAGATCTCGCATCCAATGCGAGTGGTCGGAGGTCACTGTCGGTGGAGGTAGAACGCGTCGCGCCGGGCTCGGCGGTCCTGCAACTGGCTGACGGTGTCCGGCTGCTGCGACCGGACGAGCAGGTGTTCACCGCGATGCTTGACGGTTGGCGTAACCAGCAGCTCGCGCGGAACCTGTCCTTCGGCACCGTGGAGAGCCGGCAGCGGTCGGTGCGGGCGTTCGCCGAGCACGCGCAGGCGCTGCCGTGGCGGTGGACTCCGCAGTTGGTCGACGAGTGGTGCACCGATCTGCGGGCCGTGCGCCGGGTGCGCCGCTCGACGCTGCGTGGCTACCAGGAGGCGGTCCGGCTGTTCTGCGCGTACTTGACCGACCCGGCCTACGGCTGGGTCGGCGAGTGCGAGAAGCGCTTCGGTACGCACCCGGTGCAGGTGGTCCACGAGTGGAACGCCGCAGTCCACGTCGCCGCGGCCGAGGGCGACCCGGCCAAGCGCGCGTTCACGCTCGATGAGATGCAGGCCCTGCTGGACTACGCCGACGAGCAGGTCACCCGGATCCGGGCGGCTGGGCGCAAGGGCTGGTTGCCGGCGTTCCGTGACGCGACCCTGTTCAAGGTCGCCTACGGGTACGGGCTGCGGCGCAACGAGACCCGGATGCTCGACGTGGTCGACTTCGGTCGCAACCCGCACGCCGACGAGTTCGGCGAGTACGGCGTGCTCTACGTGCGCCATGGCAAGGCGATGAAGGACTCGGCGCCGAAACGGCGCAGCGTGTTGACCGTCTGGGCGTGGGTGCCGGAGATCCTCGCCGAGTGGGTCGAGGAGATCCGGCCGTTGCTGGCCGTCGACGGCAACCCGGCGCTGTGGCCCTCGGAACGAGCGCCGCGGGTCGGGCTGGCCCAGCTCAACGCGCGGCTGTCGGCCTACCGCGACGCGCTTGGCCTGGACGCCGGGCTCGATTTCCACTCGCTGCGAAGGGCGTATGTCACCCATCTGATCGAGGCCGGTTGGGATCCGTTGTTCGTGCAGCAGCAGGTCGGACACGAACATGCTTCCACCACGGCGATCTACACCTGCGTGTCGTCGGACTTTCGCACCCGCACGCTGCGGCAGGCTCTCGACGCGACCATGAACGCGGCACTACGACCGGCACGGAGGGCGCAATGAGCATGAAACGCCAGGTCAGCTACCGATGGCGGCTGCGGGAGATGATGGCCGCCCGCGGCGTGTTCACCGCCACCGAACTGGTCCCGCTGCTGCACGAGCGCGGCATCGAGCTGTCCGCCTCCCAGGTCCACCGCCTCGTCGCCGGCACCCCGGAGCGGCTGTCGCTGCCAGTGCTCGCCGCGCTGTGCGACATCTTGGAGGTCACCCCCGCCGACCTGGTCGTCACGACGGCGGCCAACGTCGCCCCGCGCAAAGCGGTCGCCGGCGACGCCCCGGCGCCGGTGGACCTGGCCGCGGTCCGGCCCCGCCGGGCCCGCGTGCGCCCGGACTGATGGACCGCCCCTACGCCACCGCCGAGCAGTACGAACGCTGGTTCGTCCGTGATTGCGCCCGCTGCGGCCGGCGCGGCAACTTCGCGACACGCTGGCCCGACGGGCACATCTGCCGCACCTGCCAGGACCGGGCTTTGCGCACCCACGGTCGCTGCCCCGGCTGCGGCAACGACCGGGTCTTGGCCGGACGGCGCACCGAGGACCAGGCTCCGATCTGCACCGGCTGCGCCGGATTCTTCACTTCGCTCGCCTGCGCCGAGTGCGGGCAGGAGGGCAAGCTGCACGCCGGCCGCCGGTGCACCCGCTGCACGTTCACCCGGCGCGTCGCCGAACTCCTCGACGACGGCACCGGCCGCATCCGCCCCGAGCTGGTGCCCCTGGCCGAGCTGTTGACCAGCATGGACAACCCACTCACCGGCCTGTCCTGGGTCTCCTCCCGGCACGGCCGCTCCGCCCCGGCGGCGGATCTGCTACGAGGTCTGGGCCGCGGCGACATCGAACTGAGCCACGACGCGTTCCACCGCCTGCAACCCTGGCGGGCAGCGGCCCACCTGCGGGAACTCCTCATGCAGTGCGGTGTCCTGCCCCTGATCGACAAGCAGATCCTGCTATTCGAGCGATGGCTGATCGAGCACCTGGACACCATCACCGACGTCGAACAACGCCGGCTGCTGCGCCAGTACACGACCTGGCACTTGCTGCCCTGGCTACGCGGCCGCGCGGACCGCGGTCCCGTCAGCAGCCGCACCCGCAACGAACTCGGACAGCAGGTCTTGCGGGTCGGCGACTTCCTCGCCGGAATCCAGGAGCAGGGACTCACCCTCGCCCGGCTCCGGCAGGAGGACCTGGACCGCTGGCTCGTCACCCACCGGCCGCATCAACGACAGCTCCTCAAACCGTTCCTGACCTGGGCCGCCCACGCCGGGCACATGCCACGGCTACACGTTGTTCCGCACCGATCCGGCCAGCAATCCCCGATCACCCAGCACCGCCGCATCGGGCTGCTCCGCAAGCTGATCACCGACGACACCGGCGAGCTCCGCGCCCGCGTCGCCGCGATCCTGCTGCTGCTCTACGCCCAGCCACTCGGCCGCATCCTGCGCCTGACCATCGACGACATCGACACCACCGGCCCCGATGTCCTGCTCCGGCTCGGCGACCCACCGACGCCGGTCCCCGAACCCGCCGCCGAACTACTGCTGGCCCTACGTGACCAGCGCACCAACATGCGCACCGCCACCAACCGCGGCGCCCGCTGGCTGTTCCCCGGCCGCCGCGCCGGCCAGCCATTGACCACCCGCACGATCGCCCCGCTCATCCGCGACCTCGGCGTCCCTACCGTTCCCGGCCGCCTCGCCGCACTACACCAACTCGTCCTCCAAGCCCCGGCACCGGTCATCGCCCAGGCCCTCGGCTTCCACCACACCACCACCCAACGCCACCACGCCGCCGCTGGCGGCACCTGGAACCGCTACACCGGCCGGGAGGGGTAACCGATCTCCGCGAGGTCCTCCGCGAGATCGGCCACCACAAGATCGGGATTCAAGCGGCGAACCAGGCCGTCGGTCAGGGGGTGCAGAGCGAAGATCTCGCCGACCCCTTCCACATCGACGGCCGTCTCGTAGTAGTCCTCTGCGAAGCGCTGGTACGCCACCGGGCTGCCTTCGACGACAACCTGGAACAGCCTGTTAGCCCCATCGGGGTCATCACCTGCGGGAAAGTCCAGCTCCCCGGCATGCCACCGGTCGTCCTCCTGCTGCCGCCACAGGCACACCGTCGCTTCCAGCGTGCCATCGAAGCTGAACGCGGGCTCAGCGACACAACCCGAGAAGACCTCCGGCACCGCGTCGACCAGCCCCGGCCACAGCTCGTCGTCGTTGTTGGCAGGACTCATCGGCGACTCGTGGTCGAAGCCCCGAATGAATGCGCCAGCCGACGAGAACACGATCGACCAGGCGTCACCCGACCCGTTTCGCATCGACGCCATCTGTTCGCCCGGCGCCCACCGAGAATCGAACGAGTAGTACCGCGACTCCCACTCCGGGCTCATGATCGCGTCCAACATCGCCAACGCTTGACACCGCTGGCGAAGCACCGCGATGTCTGGAAGGGCACTCGCTACGTCATGAACCGTCACCGGCACATCTAACCTCGACGAGCCTTTGCACTTCCCCGACCCCCCAGCAATCTCACCAAGAGTCACTTCAGTCACGGCCACCCGCCGCGAATTCCAGACAGTTTGATTACACGACCCTGCCAGTCGGGCACCCCAGAACGCGGAGGTGGCTATTCCTCGACGGCATCGGGGTCGCGCGCGGCTGGCGGGCACCGTCCAGCTCCGGCAGGGCGAAGGTGTAGTGGCCGTGCACGTTGATGTGTTTGTGCTGGTACGCCGAGAGGCGTCCAGCACCGGGTATCCGGGTATCCCTCAGCGCGCAGCGCGTCCAACGCGTGGTCCGGATACAGGGTGTTCCACAGAGTGATGCAGTTCAGGACCAGCCCGAGCGCACCGAGCTGGTCCTCCATACCGGCGTGGTACGCCTGGTACCACTCGCCCCTGCGGCCGTGGAAGACGTGCTGGCCAGGCCGTGTCGGCCTTCCTGCAGCTTACGCATTCCCTTGAGGTGCCGGCGATAGTCCGGATCGTCGGCGAAGGTCAGCACGTGCAAGGTCTTGAAAATGCGCCCGTAGTGCGCGATCGCCTCGCCCAGATCGGTGAGTCGGCCGTCGTGTTGCAGCACCCGGATCACGTCGTGCGCGGAGATCTCCCGGGTGTGCACCGAGGCGATCACCCGCAGCACGTCCGGCCAGTGCCGTCGGATCTTGTCCAGGTCGACCCGGCCGCGGGCGGCCTTATCCAGTACGCCGTAGTCGGCGCGGGCGTCGACGCGCCACAGTTTGGTATCCGGTAGGTCCGCGAGTACCGGCCGGTAGTCGAAGCCGAGCAAGGTGACGATCCCGAAGAGCACGTATGTAGTTACCTGGACACCTCGTGCCCCGTTGCTGGATGCGGGCGGTCGCTCGCATCGTCCAGCAGGGGCGGTTGCGGAGGTGGTCGTGCGGGTCAGCAAGCGTCGTGGTGAGAACGGCATGCACCAGGTTGAGCTACTCGATGAGGCCGCGAGCCGATCGAGGTGGTGGCGGGGTTTCTCCGGTTCCTTGCGGCCCGGGACTGCTCGCCGGACACGTTGGTGTCCTACGCCTGCGACCTTCGGCACCTGTGGCGGTTCTTCGCCGCCGGATCCACTGCCATTGGCCCTCAAGGGCCGGGCCGACCGGGACAAGTACATGCTGACGCTGGGTCAGTGCGTCGAGGGAGCCCGCAACCCGCTTTGACGCTCACCGCCCAGGCAGTCTGCGTGCAACAGTGCCATCCTAGGATGGCCTAGAGATGGTGCGGCAAGCCGCACCCCACAGTCAAGTGCAAAAAGGACGGCTTCGCCGACAGCCCCCGATCCGTTAGGGTGGGCGTCGTGACTGCCGGGTCGGCCTTGGGCCATTACCGAGTGGGGCACCCGGCTGACGCGTGAGCGCCCGGTGGCCGCCACGGTCGCCCGCTGCCGCCCGTGGCCCTTCGCTGTTGTCGTGTACCTACGGTTTCTGCAGGTCACGACTCCGAGAGCGGATCATTTTGAGCGATTTCAACGAAAGCATCATCGATGAGTTCCGTGGTAACAACGGCCGTGTCGGCGGCATGTTCGAAGGTGCCCGCCTGATCCTGTTGACCACGATCGGGGCCCGCAGCGGGCGGCCGCACACGGTTCCGCTGGGCTATCTGCCGGACGGGGAGCGGATTCTGGTCATCGGGTCGGCCGGCGGTTCGGCCCGGCATCCGGCGTGGTTCCACAATCTGGTGGCCGACCGGTCGGTCACGGTGGAGGACGGGGCGTTCACGTATCGCGCGGTCGCCACGGTGCTGGCCGGGGCGGCCCGGGACGAGGCGTTCGCCCGTGCGGTCGAGCAGGATCCGGGCTGGGCCGAGTATGAGCGGCAGTCGGGGCGGGTGCTGCCGGTGGTGGCGCTGGAGGCGGCCGGGGATCCGGGGCCGCCCCGGTTCAACGCGTCGTCGCCGGGTGAGGCGTTGCGGGTGGTGCATGACGCGTTTCGCCGGGAGCTGGCGTTGATCCGGGCGGAGGTGGCGGGTTCCGGTCCGGTGGTGGGCGCTCAGTTACGGGTGAACTGCCTGAGTCTGTGTGCGGCGTTGCACGGTCATCATGTGCGGGAGGACGAGGGCATGTTCCCGGGGTTGGAGCGTGCTTTTCCGGAGTTGGGTCCGGCGATCGGCCGATTGCGGGCCGAGCATGAGGTGGTGGCCGTGTTGCTGGGCCGGTTGCGGTCGGCGGTAACGGATCCGGGTTTGTCGCGGGAGGCGCTGGTGGTGGCGGTGGATGCGCTGACCGGGGATCTGGAGAAGCACCTGGACTATGAGGAGCGGGAGCTGATTGCGGTGCTGAACGGCGCCTGAGCCACGGCGGGGTTCCGGCTGGTTGTGAGTGCCGTCTCGGATCGTTCGATACAGCATCCACGATCAGCCGGAACCGCTCTGGACGCGATCGGCGTGCTGGCGAAGGTCGGCACGCTGGGCTGTTCGTGGGTGCTGTCTCAACGGTGCCGAGGCAGTCCTGACCCTGCTGGCCAAGTCGCCCGCCCCGCCCGCCTGCACGCCCGCTCGGCGGGCGGGGCGCACAGCGCACCGACGGTGTGCCGCCGAGCCCCGCTGTGACACTCGTGAGCGACCACGCCAGGCCCGCGTGCGTGGCCCGAATCGCTCAGCCCCGTCTGCCCGCCGGGCAGGCGCCCACAGCACACCAACGGTACGTCCTGCCGCCCCGGCGCCCCGCCGCCCTGCCACCCCGGCGCCCCGCCGCCCTGCCACCCCGGCGCCCCGCCGCCCTGCCACCCCGGCGCCCTGTCGTCTGGTGGGCGGAGGGCCGGCGTGCTGGACGATGTGTGCTCGGAGAACGTGACACCCGTAGTGGGTGTGAGAACACCCGTTGCGGGTG
>NZ_JBFAMR010000009.1:164836-188308 GCF_040656595.1 Actinoplanes sp. NPDC049802 | reverse complement strand
GAATCCTCAACCCATCCGAAGACAGGCCGGGGTATTGCCATAATTGGCACTGGCTTATCAAGCACCCTGTTGAGTTCTCAAAGAACAACCGCACACCATCAAAACGATCCGCAATCCGCGGCCCGTTCCCCCGGGGCACTCGCTCTACTTTACTAGGCCTTCTCGGTGTTGTCAACCGGTTTATCCCGGTTGGCTCCGATCTGCCCTAGTAAGTCCACCGCGCTGAGCCCACAGCCAGGCTGTGGTCTCAGTTCAGAGGATTTGGCAGGACGGCCGGTTGCGGATCTCTCTGTGAAGATCGGCCCGCTTGCCTCGCCCGTTTCCCTGCCGGCTCGCAAAACACTACCCGCTGGTTCCCAGGCCGCCAAATCGGGGGTAGCCCATTGTCGTTTCCGCAGGTCAGAGCCGATTTGAGTCATTCCGCGGTTCATCCGCCAGGGATGAGGCGCGATCAGGGACGACGTACTTCGACCATGCCGTCGCGGACACGTACCGGGAGGACCGGCTGGTCGTTGGCCGCCGGGCCGTGGACCACGGCGCCGTCCTTGAGCCGGAAGGTGCTTCCGTGCCACGGGCACACGACACAACCGTCGGCCACGTCGCCCTCGCTCAGCGGTCCGCCTTCGTGCGAGCAGCGGTCGATCAGCGCGGTGACCCTGTCGCCCTGGCGGAACAGGAGGACGGCGACGTCATCGGCGCGACGGACGGCCGGCTTCCCGTCCGGCAGGGAGGAGAGCGATCCGATCACGGTCCATTCCTCGGGGACCCGCGCCACCTCGGGGGCGGCGTGGCTGATTCCGGCGCCCTGCGCGTACGAGAGATGGCCGCCCAGAAAGGCACCCGCTCCCGCGACCGACAGTCCGGCGAAGGCCAAGGCCTTGCCCTGGGTGACGCGCCCGGTGAGCCGGGCCGCGAGGGACGTCGCGTAGAGGCTGGTGGCGAGCGCGTTGGCCGCGGCGTGGACGAGGCCGACACGGCGGCGGTCCTTGGTCGTCTCGGACCAGTCGACGAGGCCGGCGAGCACGGCGGGTGCCACTCCGGCGAGCCCGGCGCCGATGAGCGCGGTCGCCGCCCGTTCCGAGGAGCGGGAGCTCGTCACGGTGCCGGCGAGGTCGAGCAGCGCCGCCGAGAGGAACGCTCCGACCGGGACCTGTACGAGCACCGGGTGCAGTGGATGCCCCAGCCAGGTGCCGTGCAGGAGATCGCGGAGGCTGCGCGGCCGGATCGTGGCCGTGACCGCCGCCTGGAGTCTGTCGCTCGCGCCGTCGAGGGCGTTCGCCTGTTCGAGCCGGGTGAGAACCTGCCGCAACATGTCTTCGACGGTTCCCACCCGGTTCCGGTCGAAACGTCAGACGAGGGCTTTCAGCGCGTCGCCGATGCCGCGGTGGAAGGTGGGGTACGCCCAGATCTGGCTGAGCAGGGTGGTGATCGGCACCTCGGCGTGGATGGCGACGGCGAGCGCCCCGATCATCTCGCCGCCGGCCGGGGCCGCGGTGGTGGCGCCGACCAGTACGCCGCGCGCCGGGTCGGCGACGACCTTGATGAAGCCCTCGTTGCCGGGGCCGTGAACGAATCCGCGGGAGGTGGCGGAGAGCGGCACGTGGCCGACCCGGATCTCGCCGAGGTTGTCGCGGGCCTGCTGTTCGGTGAGGCCGACGGCGCCGATCTCGGGGTCGAGGAAGGTGACCCGGGGCCGGGCGCGGTAGTCGGCGCCGGGCCCGCCCTGGCCGAGGATGTCGCGGACCGCGATGTCGGCCTCGTACATGGCCATGTGGGTGAAGTTGCCGTTGCCGGTGACGTCGCCGACGGCCCAGACCTTGTCGGCGGCGCGCATCCGGTCGTCGGTGGTGAGGAAGCGGGCGCCCGGGTCGAGGCCGATGGTGTCCAGGCCGAGGTCGCCGAGGCGGGCGGCGCGGCCGGTGGCGACGAGCAGTCTCTCGCCGGTGACGGTGCCGCCGTCGGTGAGGGTGACGGTGAATGTGCCGTCGAAGGCCACGTGGGTGGCGCGGACGCCGGTTCGCACGGTCACCCCGTCGGCGGTCAGGACTCCGGTGGCGACCTCGGAGGATTCGGGTTCCTCCATGGCGAGGACGCGGCCGGATCCTTCGATGATCGTCACCTGTACGCCGAAGCGCGCGAACACCTGGGCGAACTCGCAGCCGATCGCGCCGCCGCCGAGGATGATCAGTGAGTCCGGCAGGGCGCCGGTCTCGACGGCTTCGCGGTTGGTCCAGTACGGGGTGCCGGCGAGACCGTCGATCGGGGGGATGACGGCCACGGTTCCGGTGGCGAGGACCAGGCCGCGTGCGGCGGCGTACTCCTGCTCGGCGACGCGGACGCGGCCGGGACCGGTGATCGTGGCCCGGCCACGCACGAAGGTCGCGCCTTTGCCGGTGAGCCGGTCGACGGCGACCTTGTCGTTCCAGTCGTCGGTGGCCTCGTCGCGGACGCGTTTCGCGACGGGCGCCCAGTCGGGTTCGACGGTGGAGGCGCCGGCGAGGCCGGGGATGCGGCGGGCTTCGGCGAGCGCGGCGCCGGCGCGGACCATCATCTTCGTCGGGATGCATCCCCAGTACGGGCATTCGCCGCCGACCAGGTTGTGTTCGACTCCGATCACGTCGAGTCCGGCCGAGGCGAGCCGTCCGGCGGCCTCCTCACCGCCCACGCCGAGCCCGATGACCACCACGTCCACGTTTCGCACGTCGCCCATGGGGTCCAGCTAACCATCGGCAGGTTTCCTCAGGTGTCCCGTGAAGCGACCGATCCCTGACTGTCGCGGAAGCGGGAAACGCCGAGGAGAGGCGGCCGTGAGGGGGCGATGGCGGGCACGGCTGGTGCCGTCATCCTCGCGGCCGCCACCGGTCGGCCCGGGTTGCCGGCCGTTCCGCGCCGAGTGGGGCAGGAGTCGCGGGCCCCGCCGGAAGAACGTTTGACGGACGCAACCGCCGGCGGGCCCCGCTCCCGTCCGGCGGACCGGACGGAGAATCAGTCCCGCAGCCAGACCGCCTCGTCCCGGTGCGATTCCAACGGTCCGGGGTAGTCGAGGCCGCGGCGTTCCGGTGCGGGGAGACGCCAGGGCTGATGCACGGCGGCGCCGTCGATCCCTTTCAACTCCGGTACGTAGCGACGAACGTACACGCCTTCGGGGTCGAACCGGAGCGCCTGGCGGATCGGGTTGAACCGCCGGTAGGGGCGGGTGTCGTTGCCGGTGCCGGCGGTCCACTGCCAGTTGCCCGAGTTGTTCGGCACGTCTCCGTCGAGCAGCCATCGGAAGAACCAGGCGGCGCCGGGCCGCCAGTCGATGCCGAGGTGCTTGGTGAGGAACGCCGCGGTGATCAGGCGGGCCCGGTTGTGCATCCAGCCCTCGTCGAGCAGCTGGCGCATGCCGGCGTCGACGATCGGGACTCCGGTGAGCCCGTCCTTCCAGTGCTGGAGGGCGTCGTCGTCGTGGCGCCAGGTCGTGTCGGCGCCCGGGCGCAGCGCCTCGGTCGACAGTTTCGGGTGCGCGCGGGCGACCTGGTAGTAAAAGTCTCGCCAGCAGAGCTGACGGGCGAAGGCTTCGGCGTCCGTCGAGCGCGCCGTCCCGGCCAGGCTGAGCGGGGAGAGGCAACCCCAGCGGAGGTACGGGCTGAGCCTGCTCGTGGCGTCGCCGGCCAGATCGTCGTGCGCGTCGGCGTACCCCTGGATCTCGTGCCGGGACCATGTCGTGAGCCGGCGGCGGGCCGCGGTCTCGCCGCCCTCGCAGGTGTGGGGTGACGTCGCTGCCGGGATGGCAGGCAGCGGGCCGGGGGTGACGCCGTCCGGCAGGGTGATCCGTTTCGGGGTGGCCGCCTCTGGTCGCCATCGTGCCGCTGACCAGGAGCGGTAGTAGGGCGTGAAGACCTTGTAGCAGTCTCCGCCGCCGCCCGGGCGGAGCGTTCCGGGTGCGACGACGGTGAGGCCGGGGTGGAGTTCGAGGGCGATGCGGTGTCTTTCGCACTCGGTTTGGAGGCGGCGTTCGCGGCGGCGGGCGTAGGCGCTGACGTCGGCGGCCAGGGTGATCGTCGTGGCGCCGGTGTCGCGGGCCGTCCGGATCGTCTCGGTGACCGGGTCGCCGTGGCGGATGACCAGGTCGGCTCCGATCTTCCGGAGGTTGTCGCGCATGTCGGCGAGGCTCTGGTGGAGGAAGCGGGTGCGGTTGGGGGAGAGGTCTGCGAGTTTCGGGTCGAGGACGTAGAGGGGGACCACTCGCTCGGCCGTCCGGCAGGCGGCCGAGAGGGCGGGGTTGTCGTGCAGGCGCAGGTCCCGGGTGAGCAGGACGACGGCGGTGGACATCAGGCGGCCGGCTGGACGGGGGTGCCGGGCCGGGTGAGCAGGCTGCGCACCGCGACGGCGGCGCGGCGGCGGTTGGGGACGGTGGCGCGGCGGCCGAAGACGTCGTAGTCGATCGCCTCGATCTCGTCGAGGATGCCGCCGTAGAGCTGGAACGCGGTGCGCATGCAGGCCTGGGAGGCCGGTTCGAGCAGTGGGATGCCGGGCGCGGCCAGGGCGTAGTGTCCGCGGGCCCGGGCCACCTCGGCCTTGATCAGTTCTTTGATCGCCGGGGTGGCGACGCCGTCGCGCAGTTGCCGGCGGGTGACACCGAACTCGTCGAGGTGTTCCTCCGGCAGGTAGACGCGGCCGCGTTCGAGGTCCTCGGCGACGTCCCGGATGAAGTTGGTGAGCTGGAACGCGAAGCCGAGCTGGCGAGCCGGTTCGCGGGCGGCGACCGGGTCGGAGGAGCCGAGGATCGGCAGCATCATGGTGCCGATGACCGCGGCCGAGCCCTCCATGTAGTCGAGCAGGTCGTCATAGGTCCGGTACGACATGACTGTTATGTCCATCGTCATGCTGCGCAGGAATTTCTCGAAGTCGTCGAGGTCCAGGTCGAAGACCGCGATGGTGTGCAGCACCGCCGGGAGCAGCTCGTCGTCGGTCTCCTCACCGTGCAGTCCGGCGAGGAACCGGCCGGACCACTCGGCGAGCAGGGCGGCTCGCTCGGCGGAGGGCCGGGACTCGGTCCGGTCGACGATTTCGTCCGCATATCGGGTGAATCCATAGAGGGCGTGCACATGCCGCCGCTTCCACGCCGGTAGTAACCGGGTCGCCAGGTAGTACGTCCGTCCGTGCTCGCGGTGCAGTTCACGGCAGCGTTCGTAGGCCGCTGCCAGATCGGTTTCCATCCCGGGTCCTCCGGTTAAATCGACGCACGAATCGACGCAACTACAGAAACTTAGGGTACGGTACTGAGCGTGGCCAATCACACCCTCGAGGGAAATCGCCTGGAAGCGATCCCTCGCCAGCCGGTCTCGCACCGAGCGCTGATCGGCGCCGTCGAGGGCACGCTGGCCGATTTCCTAGCCGTCCAGATCGCCGCCCTCGACGCCGTGGATCCCGCGCTCGGCGGATTCGCCCGCACCGCCCGTGACCTCGTCATGGCCGGCGGCAAGCGGATCAGGCCGACATTCGCGTACTGGGGCTGGCGCGGCGTCGTCGGCGCCACCGAGCCGGTCGAGACCGTCTTACCCGCCCTCGGCGCTCTTGAACTCATGCACACGTTCGCGCTGGTGCACGACGACGTGATGGACCGGTCGGCGACCCGCCGCGGCCGGCCCACCGCGCACCGGCTCTTCGCCGACCAGCACGGCGACCGGTTCGGCGACTCGGCCGCCATCCTCGTCGGCGACCTCTGCCTGGTCTGGGCGGACCAGCTGCTGGCCCGGACCGCGGTGCCCCCGGCCGTGCTGGTCGACGTCCGGTCCCGCTACGACCGGATGCGGGTCGAGGCCGTCGCCGGTCAGTACCTCGACGTGCTCGGCGAGACCGACCCCGCGTCCTGGTCGGTGGAGCGGGCGCTGCTCGTGGCGCGGCACAAGACCGCCAGCTACACGGTGCAGTGGCCGCTCTCCTTCGGGCTGGCGCTCGCCTGCCCCGGCCGCAACGACCTGGAAGAGGCCTACCAGGTGTACGGTCTCGCCGTCGGTGAGGCGTTCCAGCTCCGCGACGACCTGCTCGGGGTCTACGGCGATCCGGCCGTCACCGGGAAGCCGGCCGGCGACGACCTGCGCACCGGCAAACCGACCACCCTGCTCATGCTGGCCCGGCGGATGGCCACCGCGGCACAGCTCGACGAGCTCGCGGTGGCCGACGTCACCCGGCAGGCCGAGATCATCGCGGCTACCGGGGCGCCCGCCCGGGTCGAGGAGATGATCCGCGAGCGGGTTCAGGAAGGGGTGGCGGCCATCAGCGGCGCACCGATCCGGGCCGACGCACGTACCGCTCTGGCCGAACTGGCGACGGCCGCCAGCCACCGCCCGGCATGATGATCCCCCTCCCCTCTTGTTTGGAGCTGTGACGTGCGAACCGTGAGTGGACCCACCGACCACGTGATCGTGGTCGGCGCCGGTCTCGGCGGCCTGGCCTGCGCCTTGCACCTGGCCGCGGCCGGACGCCAGGTCACCGTCGTCGAACGGGAACCGGTCCCGGGCGGCCGGGCCGGGCGGTTGTCCGTGGCCGGATACGAGTTCGACACCGGCCCCACCGTGCTGACCATGCCCGACCTGATCGCCGAACCACTGGCCGCCGTCGGTGAGAAACTCGGCGACTGGCTGGAGCTGACCCCGCTCGACCCGGCGTACCGGGCCTACTACCCGGACGGTTCCACGCTCGACGTGCGTACCGACACCACCCGGATGGCGGCCGAGATCGCCCGCGTCTGCGGCGCCCGGGAAGCCGACGGCTACCTGCGGTTCGTCGACTTCACCCGGCGGCTCTGGCACCTCGAACGAGACCACTTCATCGGCCGGAACCTGGACTCCCCGGTCGACCTGCTCAACCTCAACCTGCTGAAACTTCTCGGGATGGGCGCGTTCCGGCGGCTCCAGCCGAAGATCGGGGAGTACTTCCGCGACCCCCGTACTCAGCGGATCTTCTCGTTCCAGGCGATGTATGCCGGGCTCGCCCCGCACGACGCGCTGGCCATCTACGCGGTCATCGCGTACCTGGACTCGGTGGCCGGGGTCTACTTCCCCAAGGGCGGCATGCACGCCGTACCGAAAGCGCTGGCCGGCGCCGCCGAGAAACACGGCGTGACGTTCCGTTACGACACGACGGTCGAGCGGGTCACCACCGCGCACGGACGGGCAACCGGGGTGCTCACCGCCGGCGGTGAGCACATCCCGGCCGACGTGGTCGTGCTCAACCCCGACCTTCCGGTCGCCTACCGCGACCTGCTGCCACCGCGGCGCAGCCTGCGGCGGTTGCGCTTCTCACCCTCGTGCGTGGTCCTGCACATCGGCTCCAGCCAGGCCTATTCCAAGATCGCCCACCACAACATCCATTTCGGTACGGCGTGGAAGGGCACCTTCGACGAGGTCATCCGCCGGGGACTGCTGATGAGCGACCCGTCCCTGCTGGTCACCAACCCGACGCACACCGACCCGTCCGCCGCTCCCGACGGCCGGCAGACGTACTACGTGCTCGCACCCACCCCGAACCTCGATGCCGGGCCGATCGACTGGCGCGGCGGCATGGCCCAGCGGTATGCCGACGAGGTGCTGCGCGTGCTGGAACACCGCGGATACGTCGGCTTCCGGGACGGGGTCGAGGTGCAACGGATCATCACGCCCGCCGACTGGGCCGACGACGGCATGGCCGCCGGCACCCCGTTCGCGGCCGCGCACACCTTCGGCCAGACCGGCCCGTTCCGCCCGTCCAACCTGCACCCCACCCTGCCGAACGTGGTGTTCACCGGATCCGGCACCCAGCCCGGCGTCGGTGTGCCGATGGTGCTGATCTCCGGCAAACTGGCCGCCGCCCGGATCACGGAGGCTTACTGATGTCTGCCCGCGAAGCCGAGCTCGTGGAACTCGTCGACGAGCACGGCGCCGCCACCGGCTCGGCGACCGTGCTCGACGCGCACGAGTCCCCTGGGCTGCTGCACCGGGCGTTCTCGGTGTTCCTGCGCGACCCCGACGGGCGGGTGCTGCTGCAACAGCGGGCCGCCGCCAAGACCCGGTTCCCGCTGCGGTGGGGCAACACCTGCTGCGGGCATCCCGGGCCGGGCGAGGGTCTCACCGCCGCCGCCGGGAAACGCCTGACCGAGGAACTCGGCGTCGCGCCGGTGCCGCTGACCGAGGTCGGCGTCCACGTGTACTTTGCCGAAGATCCGGTCACCGGGCGCGTCGAACGGGAGTACGACCACGTGCTCCTCGGCGACGTGCCCGCCGGGATGGAGTTCCGGCCCGACCCCGCCGAGGTGGCACGCCTGCGCTGGGCGGTGGTCGACGACCTGCGCCGGGAGATCGCGGAGACCCCGGAGGCGTACGCCCCTTGGCTCGCCGGAGTGACCGAACGACTCGCCGCACACCTGTCTCCCGCACCGGAGGGGCCGGGTGACCGGTGAAGGGCTGAGCCCGGGCGCGGCCGCACGCCGACTCGGCGTCGCGGTCACCACACTGCGCACCTGGCACCAGCGGTACGGACTCGGCCCCAGCCGTCACGAACCCGGGCACCACCGGCGATACACCGTCGAAGACATGGTCCGTCTCCAGGTCATGCAACGGCTCACCGCCCAAGGTGTGGCACCCGCCGAAGCAGCCGCCTGGGCGTGCCGCTCACCGGACGCCGACACCGGCCCGGCCGATGACGCGCCCGCCGGCGGTGGGCAGACCATCGCCCTCGGCGGCCGCGCCGACCCTGCCGCCCGTGGCCTGGCCCGCGCCGCCATGCGACTCGACGGGCCGTCCATGCGCTACATCCTGGACTCGGCGGTCACCGGCCGAGGCGTGGTCCCCACCTGGGAGAAAGTGATGATGCCGGTGCTGATCGGCATCGGCGAACGATACGAGGCCACCGAACGGTTCGTCGAAGTCGAGCACCTGCTGTCCCGCTCGATCACCGAAGCCCTCGCCGCCGTTCCACGCCCGCCCCGCGACCGTGCCCCCCGGGTCCTGCTGGCCGCCGCCGACGAGGAACAGCACACCCTCCCCCTCGAGGCGCTGGCCGCCGCCCTGGCCGAGAACGGCGTACCGAGCCGGCTGCTGGGCGCGCGGGTCCCGCCACGGGCGCTGCTGGACGCCGTGGACCGTACCGGCCCCACGGTGGTGGTGCTCTGGTCCCAGTTGCCCACCACCGGAGACGTCACCCAGTTGGACCGCCTGCTGTCCCTGCCCCGCCCGCCACTGGTCATCGGAGCCGCCGGACCCGGCTGGCCGGCCGCCTCATTACCTCCCGCGGTGACCCCGCTGACCGGCCTCGCGAGCGCCATCCACGTCGTCACCGCCGCATGCGCCTGACGTTTTGGCTGGTCAGAGCGGTGGTCGCAGAAAAGGGGGGTACCGATTTGAAGATCGGGAAGGGCATCGCATATGCTTTGCATGCCTCAAGCGGGGGGCGCGGTTGGGGCCAAAACCACCAAGCGTTGCCAGTCGCGCAGCCAGCGCGATGTGCAATGATGGCGGAGTTGCCCTCATCGTCTAGTGGCCTAGGACGCCGCCCTTTCAAGGCGGTAGCACGGGTTCGAATCCCGTTGGGGGTACTGGTAAGTTAGCAGCAGCAAGTTGCTGACGAACCAAACGGTAAGACAGTTACAGAGCAAGGTCCTGTGGAGCAGTTGGAGTGCTCGCCGCCCTGTCAAGGCGGAGGTCGCGGGTTCAAGTCCCGTCAGGACCGCAAGGCAAGTCCCACGGCCAGGTAGCTCAGTTGGTACGAGCGTCCGACTGAAAATCGGAAGGTCGGCGGTTCGACCCCGCCCCTGGCCACCGAGCCTCTCGCCGGGCTTTGAGCGTCGTCCACCTGCGGAAACGCACGGTGGACGTTCTGCTTTCCGGGGTCGTTTCGCCACCCCCGAAGTTGACCTCCGGTGACCGCAGATCCCCATGATCGCCATCACGAGTTGCACGTTCGCTGCACGGTTGGATCTTCCACCTCGGTTCCCGTAACGCCTCGGATCGTCTAACCGCTGCACATTGCGTACCTGGCCCGAAACGACGCCTTCTCTGCCGATGCGAGTGCGCGATGGGTAGATGCAGTCCGCCTGGTGGGGCGTGACACACTCGTCGCATGAATTCAGGCGCGGAATCGCCAATTCCGTACTTCAAGATGGGCGGGGTTCGGCTCTACCTGCCAGACGAAGAGTTCGGCCGACGCCTTGGTGGAGGCACGGCTGAACTGTCGGCATACATCAAGACGCTTGCGTGGGCCGGGGAGCAGTATTTCGGTCGTCTTGGTCGCGACTTCGGCTCACTGGGCGTCCTCATTGCCGTAGGGATCAAGCCTGAGCGCCAGGTAAAACTTTGGTGTGAGGTAGTAGGCGGCCAAATCCCCGGCGACGTGTGGTCGACCTTTGTGGATCTGCTCGACGGGGCTGGTGTCAACGTCCGTCCGCAGGTCACTGCGCCTGTGGCGTTTGCCATCGAGGGCATCCTTGGAAACGGTCCTGCATCCTTCCCTGATGCCCCGACCGCGTGGATTGCTGCAGCTCAGGGTCACGGTCAAGGCGTCTCGGTACCCGAGGGCATCTTCGAGATCGTGTTCCCATAGCGCTCTGGCCAAAGCATTCATCTACTGACTGATGCTTGCCAGTCGCCATGTGCGATTTGACGAGACGGCCACGACCGTATTGGCCGCGACCGTCCGTCTCGGAACCCGACCGTCAGACCGAGAAACCGCCGTCGACGTTGATCACCGCGCCGGTGACGTACCGCGCACCGTCACCTGCAAGGTAGGCAACCGCCGCCGCAATCTCGGCCGGTGTTCCATAACGGCCCAGCGCGGTGAAGCCGGTGATTGTGGCTGAGGCCGGCCCGTCTGCCGGGTTCATGTCGGTGTCGATTGGACCGGGGTTTACCAGGTTGACGGTGATACCACGCGGGCCGAGGTCCCGACTGAGACCCTTCGTCAGTCCTACCAAGGCGGTCTTGCTCATCGAGTACAGCGAGAAGCCCGGGAACACCGTACGTTCCACCATGTTGCTTCCGATGGTGATGATCCGTCCTCCGTCACCCATGTGCCTGGCCGCGGCCTTCGACGCGAGGAACGGCGCGCGCACATTAACCGCGATCATGTGGTCGAACTCATCCCGCCCGAGATCCTCCACCGGGCCGACGAAGAACACCGCCGCGTTGTTGACCAAAATATTCAACTGCCCGAACTGGGCGAATACCCGGTCGACCGCGGTGGTCACCGCCTCCGGGTCGGCGCTGTCCACCTGCAGCGCCATGCCGCGGCGGCCGAAGCCCTCGATCTGCTTCATCACGACTGCGGCCTGGTCGTCGCGGTGCTGGAAGGTCAGCGCCACATCAGCGCCGTCCTCGGCCAGCCGCGCCGCCACGCCGGCGCCAATGCCCCGGCTCCCGCCGATCACCAATGCCACTCTACCGTCAAGACCGTTTGCCATGTCCCCACTGTCGTCTTCACGCGCGTGCTCGTCTGGCGGCAATCGGACCCGACGTTATACATTCAGTTCGACGATTTGTTATCGCTTTTCCTGAAAACGAAGAAGTGCCCACGGCCTGCTACCCCTGGGCGTGCCCTCGTGCCGCATTCCGCGTATGACGGTTGGCTACCGTGTTGACCGCGCTACCGAGGATCGGCGGTTTCCCAGGCGTACTGGAACTGATGCGGGTCGAGCTGCCACTCATGAAACACGGTCACAAGCTCGGACTCGTTGGCTGCGGCGGCGGTTCGCAGCAGGGTCGCTCCGATATCGTAATCAAATCCGTCGAGCAGCTCGGCCTCGTACTCTCGGTGCTCGATGCGGAAAGGCCGGGCGGTGCTTCTATGGGTCCATCCCTCACGACGAGCCTCCGCATCCCGTTCGACCGCCCTCGGCGTGATGTCGACGAAGGCCCGCCGTCCCGGAGCCGTAGCGGGTAACTCAACCACCAGACGTCGACCGAGCCGTAGGGCCGACCGCTTCTCGATAGGCCAGGCCGGCTCGTTCGTCATGGCGATCCGCGATGCTCTGCGAACACGAGATGACCGTAGAGCATGACCCGTACGCGCTTCCATGCCGCAACCCGCCCGCAGGGCTCCACTCCCGTCCCAACCAGTCGATGGAGCCAAAATCCATGCTGACCGATGACCGTACGCAATGAATGATCTTGGTTCGGTGCACCGATGTTGGTGTTGTGCCAGATCACTGCAGCCAGAGCGAGCAGCCGTTGACCGATGCGGGTGAACAGGCCGGCCTGGCGGCGGGCGCCGTGACGTTCGAGCGGCAGCCGGCCCGCAAGGGTTTGGAAGATCGACTCGATCCAATGGCGGCAGCGCAGCAGAGCCTTCTCGGCCAGGATCACCCGCCCGCTACGGATCAGCTCGGTGCCGACGGTGAGGCAGAGGCAGTCGCTTCCGCACCACGAGACGTGCCGACTATGCGACCACCCGCACGAAAATCGCGTCGCCGTCCGCCGCCGCGGCGGCGAAGAGTTCCGTGACTTCCCGTGCGTCCCGCGCGACCATCTCCACGACGTCGTCGGACAGTTCCGGCAGGTAGAACTCCGCGGCGAGCGCGACCCGAAAACGTTCAGCCCACTCCTCAAAGGGAGAATCGACCAGCAGGTCCGATATTTCTCGTACGTCGTCGGCACCGACCATCGACGTCATGAGTTCCTCGTCCCACGTGGACGGCCAGAGAAGCCCTGCCGCCGGATGGTCGGGCGCCGCGAGCTGCACCAGCGCCGGAACCATCTCGCCGAAGTCCTCCGTCCCGACAAGCAGCCCTGCCTCGACCGCTTCGCGATAGCCGTTCTCGGTGAAGTGCGGCGCGAGCGCACGAACCTCCGCCATCGACCCCGGCGCCACGAACCCGTCGTCGCTGACCCGCCGCCAGAAAACATCCACACCCGCCATGACCGCGCAATCTATCCGACTCCCTCTGCTAGGTTTCCTTGCAGTGAGCCGGCCTGAGCAACCCATGTGGGACAGCGCGGCTACGGGGAGTGGACATTGGTAGGCCCTCGGAGCGATCCCGGGACTCAGTCCGGGGACAGCCCGACCCACTCCCCGCCGGTGTCCCGAGTTCCGGATGACCACGCCGGAACGCGGCCAGTCGTGCGAACCGGCGATGGACCGCCGCCGCAAGCGCGCTTCACCTTTGGCCGTCGGACGTCGGGGCAGGTCCGCGACATGGTGATCGATCGACCGCTACGGGCGTATCATTCGGCCTCAGCGCCGCTCCATGATCCTGGTTGGCAATCCCCTGCCGTGCGGCGCTACCGGCGTGCCTGATGGCCGGAAGGACGGTACGAAGGTTGCTGGGACCCATCACGTCATGGCTGACCCGACCACGGATCCTGACTGCCGCCTTCCTGTCTGTCGTCATCCTCTCGGTGGCGTACTGGAACGTCGCTCATCTCGTTGTCCTGCGGGACCATCCGCTGCCGTCGGTGATCTTCTGGCCTGCGGTCTGGGTGTTGCTCGGCATGACCGTGACACTGTTGGTCCCGTCCAGCCGACGTACCGGTGCGGGCGCCGCTCTGGCGTTCGGGGCTACCGGTCTCGCTGTGTTGTGCGCCGGCGGTGTCACTGTGCTGGCTGGGGTCTTCATCAGCTCAGCGCCAAGCGGTGAGTTGATCGATCATGCGTCCTCCCCCGACGGCCGGTACGAGGTTCGGATCCTGCACTGGCGAGCCGTGCTCGGCGAGGACGGCTGGGACGTCGTGGTTCAGCGCCGAGACGGTCTGCGTTTCGTTGAGGCGGACGCCGGTTGTCTGTTCTCGGAAGACTCCGGGGGCTACGAATCGATCCAGTCGGTCGAGGCCGGATCGGTACGCATCGTCACCGGCGCAGGCCCGGTCGCGATAACGTTCGACCCGGCAACCATGCAGATGACGAAGCCCATCCCCGCAAGCCTTTGCCCGGGATATTGATGTCCTGACCGCCCATCCGGATCTGCCGCCGGCAACGCTCTCCGCAGCGAGGTGACCGGGGTTCCTCACCGGGTGAGGGCGGATGTCGCCCGCCGCAGATCGCACGTCGTCCGGTCACCGGCCCGCGGGTTCCGCCGAGCCGGTCATCGCCCGGTCGCAGAGCGGTTTGTCTGCTGCCGGCGGATCGTTGTCCGCCGGCAGCCGCCGGGTCTACGGGGCGGAGTTCGTCTGGGCGGCGCGGATGATGGCCATGGCCTGCTCGTGCGAGCCGGCCTCGAGCATGTCGTCCATGGCGCCGAGGGGCACCCGGTGCAGCGTGTCGATGCCCTCGGGCTGGTACCACACCTCGCTGACCGTGTTCGGGCGCCACCACGGGCGGAGGAAATGCAGGATGCCGAAGCCGGGCTTGTCGAAGACGGTGGCGTGGGAGAACAGACGCCGCAGGTAGCTCAAAACAGTTTCCTTCGGTTGTGGCAGGAGGAGGTGGTGGCCGGGCGGCCGGTGAGGATCAGCGCCAGGCGTTGATGGGCGTGCCGATGCCGGCACAGTCGCCGGCGAGATACACCCAGGCGAGGGTCCCGTTGACGTTGCGCAACTGGCGGGTGAACAGGCGGGACGCGATGCCCTCGACGACGTCGAGTCCCGCCAGGATGCGGGTCATCGTGGTGGGCTCGAAGGCACAGAGGACGCCGGGGGCTTCGCGGTCGGCCGCCGCGTTCAGGGCGGGGTAGCCGTACCCGGTGTCGCGCAGGTCGCCGGTAAGGCTGGCGTTCTCCGGCTGCCCGGTGACCTGGCCTTCGATCAGACGCCAGCGGGCCTGGCCGGGCATGAGCGTTCCGTAGATGACAGGGCGGGCGTGCACTCGCCCGGGGACAGGGGGGTGCCGAAGGGCACCTTGATGCCGATCTGAACGGGCGGGCTGCTCGCCGGCGCCTTGGCGTGCAGCCGTGCCGCCGTGTCCTGATCGGCATCGACACGCAAGAGCTGCTCGCCGTTGACGAGCAGCGGCCAGCGGGTTTTGCGGGCGCCGACGTAGGCGGCCGGACGCGGCACGCGGGCGCCGTTCTCCAGTTCGATGCTGCCGGTGTGCAGCACCTGCAACTCGTAGACGGAGTTCTTCTCGAAGCGGCCCTCGACGACATCGAGCCGAGCCAGTTCGGACTGGTCTGCCATGGCGACCACGGCGGTCTCGGTGTATTCCGGAGAGGACGCGGCGGCCAGAGTGACCGGAACGACGCCGTCCGACCGCCTCGTTCCGTTGCACCAGACGGAGGCGAGTCCGCGCATCGTGCAGGCCAGGTTCACCGACGGCAACGTGGTCTTGTTGTCCAGGATCTTGCCGGGGCAGGCATTCGAGCCGTAACTGACCACCGGCACCCGCTCGGCCAGAGGAGCGGCGCCCTGCCGCGTGAGCCACCCGTCCAGGCACTGGGGTGCGGCCTGTCCGGTCAGCACAGCCCAGCCGCTGGGCATGCCCTCGTCGGGCACCACCGGCCAGCACCGCTTCGCCTGGTCGATCACCCAGGATCCGGCCGGGCGTTCGCCGGGGTAGGGGGCGACGGTGTAGTCCCTCGCCGGCTGTCCGGGGCGTACCGGTTCGGCCGTCCGGCGCTGCCCGGCCGAAGCAGCGTGGTCCCCGGAAAGGGCATGGTTGTCGAGCATCTTCGTTCACTCCGTCTACGCGATTGGCGTGTGCGAGGAGCAGTAAAGACACTCGATCGGAATATTTTGCGTTCCGTTGTCTCCCATTCCGGCGCCTGCCCCGGTCGGTCCCGGAAGAAGGGCCGAATGTCCCCTCATCAGTGATCCGGGACTGCCGATGGAGGAGACATCTATCGCGCTGGTTGTGGCCAAAGGAGGCGACACCATGGTGCAGGCGACTTCACCGCAGAACGGTTCTCAGGCTGGTTACCGGGTCGGGGCGAGTCATGACGCTCCGACGCGGGGGGCGACGGTGCCGGTCTCGACCGGCGGCAAACTGCCACCGATCGTGTGGACGCGGCCCGACCGCGGCAAGATCCTGCGGGATGACCTTTTCGGTCTCGCGAAGACCGTGGTGGTGACCCTGCTGGGGATGACCGTCTTCATCGCCACCGGGATGGGCATCGCCATCGTCGTGACGACCGTTCTCAAAGCCCTCGGATTCGATCCCTCGTCGCTGTACTGAACCGGACGATCCCGTCGCGTGCCCCGGGGCAAGGGCCCGCGACGGGATCCGGTGGTGTCATCAGCGCTCGCAGTTGACGCGGGTGTCTCCCTTGTACGCCCGGCAGGTGTCGCCGGCCGTACCGTTCGCGCCGCCGTCGAGGCGGTCGGCCGTGCGGGGTTCCTCGTCGCCTTCCAGAGTGTCGTCGCCGGCGCCGCCGTAGACCTTGTCGTTGCCGGAGCTGCCGAACAGCGTGTCGTCGCCGCCCAGCCCGTAGATGGTGTCGTTGCCGACGTCACCGTGGATGTAGTTGGCGGACGCGTTGCCGATCAGGGTGTCGCCGGCGTAGCTGCCCTGGATCACTTCGACGTCCGCGCCGACGGTGTCGCCCTCGCCGGGCCGTCCGTCGTCGCCGGAGGCCCCGTCCAGGTCGACCCGGACGCCTTTCATGTAGCTGCCGTAGTTGACCCAGTCCTCGCCGTCGCCGCCCATCAGGATGTCCGCCGACACGTTCTTGTCGTTCTCGTCGCCGCTCAGACGGTCGAAGCCGGCGTCGCCGTAGAGCCGGTCCCGGCCCGCGTAGCCCATCAGGGTGTCGTTGCCGGCTCCGCCGTGCATGCGGTCGTTGCCCGTCTCGCCGAACAGGTCGTCGTCGCCGGTCTCGCCGAGGATGACGTCGTTGCCGCTCTCGCCGTGCACGGTGTCGTTGCCGGCGCCGCCGTTGAGCAGGTCGCCGCCGGGGCCACCGAGGAAGTAGTCGTTGCCGCCGAGCCCGTGGAGCCGGTCCACGCCGGCGCCGCCGGTCAGCCGGTCGCCCCGGGCGCCGCCGAGCAGCTTGTCGTTGCCGGTGCCACCGTCGAGAGCCGACCACACGTCGGTGTTGTTGGTGACGATGTCGTTGCGGTCGTAGGTGTAGACCCGGATGCGTGTGGGCGCCTTGGACGTCGTACACATCGTCTTGGTCTTGTCGCCTTTGACGGCCTTGCATCCCTTGCCGGCCTTGACCGCCACGACGTCGTCGATGGTGATCGTGTTGCCGGTGCGGGTCAGCACGACCCGGTTCTGCTTGCCGGTGGCCGCCTTGTACTGAACCTTGGTGGTCCCGTCGACGGAGGCGACACCGGTGCTCGCGGCCTGGGCGGGAGCGGCGATCAGGGCGACTGTGGCGCCACCGGTCAGGAGGACGGCGAGCCTGGCGGGCCAGACGGAACGGGACATGATGGGTTCCTTCCGCTTACAACGGGAAACGGCCCGGCCACTGAACGCGACCGGGCCGATTTCCGTCGATCGGGTCGATCAGGAGAGACGGCCGAGGATCGCCGGCGGGGTCGTCGAGAGGCTGCCGATGACGGCGCCGATCGACTTGTACTCGCAGGACGCCTTGCCGCCCTTGAGGACCAGGCAGATGTCGACGCCGGAGCCGCCGGTCAGCTTGTCCTTGGCCTTGGCGTTGCCGATCGCCTTGAGGTCTTTGTTGATGTTCTCACCGGCGAGGAGGTCGTCGCCGGAGCCGCCCTTGATGGTGTCGTTGCCGGACTGGCCGAGAACGCCGTCGTCACCGGCGCCGGCGTCGACGATGTCGTTGCCGGAGCCGGCCTCGATCAGGTCGTCGCCGCTCTCGCCGTAGATCGTGTCGTTGCCCGAGTTGCCGAAGACCTCGTCGCCCAGACGGTTCGGGTCGGTCGGGTCGCCGACACCGGCGCCCGCGTAGACCTTGTCGTTGCCCGCGCCCGCGTAGATCTTGTCCAGACCCGCGGCGCCGTTGAGCAGGTCGGCGCCCGCGGCGCCGTAGAGCCGGTCCTCACCGTCCTGGCCGAACACCTTGTCGTTGCCGGCGTTGCCGGAGAGGACGTCGCCGCCCGCGCCGCCGTAGATCTTGTCGTTGCCGGTGCCGCCGACCAGGCGGTCGTTCGACGAACCGCCGGTCAGGGTGTCGTTGCCGGCGCCACCGTCCGCGGCGAGCGGGACCGAGGTCTTGTTCTTGACCCAGTCGTTCTTGTCGCCGAGCGTGACGTTGATTTTGCTGAGCTGCGTGGTCGTGCAGGTCACCTTGGTGGCGTCACCGGCGACCGCGGCGCAGCCCGCGCCGGCCTTGATGCCGACCAGGTCGTCGAGGGTGACGGTCAGACCGGAAGCGGTGATGGTGAGGCCGTTGGCCTTGCTCGACCCGGCAGCGAAGTAGACCGCGCCGAGCGAGTCGACCCGCGCCGAGCCGACCGTCGCGGCCTGGGCCGGGGCGGCGAGCAGGGCGGTGGAGCCGACTGCCGCGGCGGTGGCGCCGATCATGGCGAGGAACTTGCGGTTGGGCAGGTGCATCTGGGGACCCCCGTAAGGTGGCTGGCTGAGAACCGAGCCAGTGATGTCGTTAACTATAGAACGGTACTGTTTCGGCGCAACCCTGGGTCAGGAGTGCGCGGCGCGGATCTCCGCCGCCCGGCCGAGGATCGCGGTGACGTCCGCCGAGGACCCGACCGACAGCATGTCGGCCGGGAGTTCGAACAGCTCGCAGCCCGCGGTCCGGGCCGACGCGGTGACCAGGCAGATGTCGCCGATCTTCAGGTGCGCGCCGCCGTTGACCAGGTCGGTCGCCGAGCTGCTGCCGATCGGGACGCCGTCCTCGTCGGTGTCCTCGTTGACGAGGATGTCATCGCCGGTGCTGCCGTAGATCTCGTCGTTGCCGCCGTTACCGATCACGATGTCGTCGCCCGCGCCGCTGTCGACGAAGTCGTCACCCTCGCCGCCGACAACGAAGTCGACGCCGCCCTCGCCGAAGAGCCGGTCGTCGCCGTCCGCGCCGAAGATCTCGTCCACGCCGGCCTCGCCGTGGACGGTGTCCTTACCGGAGCCGGCTTCCACCCGGTCCGCCCCGGTTCCGCCGAGGATCAGGTCGTTGCCGCTGGCGGTCTCGATGTCGTCGGTGCCGGCTTCGCCGTACGCCCGGTCGTGGCCGGTGCCCGCGGAGATCAGGTCGTTGCCGGTCCCGCCGCGCAGGGTGTCGTCGCCGCCCTCGCCGTACACGGTGTCGTCACCGCCGTTGCCGTAAACGGTGTCGTTGCCGCCGCCGCCGCGCAGGTGCTCGGAGGCCGCGCCGCCGATCACGGTGTCGTTGCCCAGGCCGCCGGTGGCCACCAGGCGGATCGCGGTCCTGTTGCGCACCCAGTCGTTCTTGTCGCCGAGGTTGACGTCGAGGATCGCGGTCTTGGCCGAGGTGGTGCAGCGGACCTTGGTCTTGTCGCCGGAGACCGCCTTGCAGCCCTTGCCGGGGGTGATGGCGACCTTGTCGTCGAGGGTGACGGTCCGGCCGGAGACGGTGATGGTGAGCCTGTTGGCCTTGCCGGTCACGGCTTTGAACTGGACGGTCCTCGTGTCGGTGACCTTGGCGGTGCCGCCGGCTGCGGCCTGGGCCGGGGTGGCCAGGAAGGCGGCCGCGGCGGCGCTGGCGCCGATCACGGCCAGCATCCTGCGATTGATCAGGAACATGTGGATCCCCCGGTGATCTCGTCAAGGCCGGTGCCGCCGGCATCGGCAACGATCGTAGAACGGTACCGTTTCGACGCGCCTCACCCGAACAGACGATCTACGGGGTGAACGACGAACGGCCCGGCCGCTCGAAAAGCGGCCGGGCCGTTCGGTGAAGCGGGTGCTGCTTACTTCGCCGGCCGGATCGCGGCGAAGCGGGCGCTCAGCTCGTCGCTCGCGCCGACCGAGAGCCCGGCCGCGGCGGGGCCGGTCTGCTCGCAGTTGGCCACGGTGGACTTGCCGGTCACCAGGCAGATGTCGCTGTTGGCGCCACCGTCCACCCGGTCCGCCGCGCTGGCGCTGCCGATGGGCGTGGAGTTGGCGGGGTTGTAGCTGTCACCGGCGAGGAGGTCGTTGCCGGCCTCGCCCCAGATGCTGTCGTTGCCGGTCTTGCCCTCGACGATGTCGTAGTCGGCGCCGGCATAGATCCGGTCGTTGCCGGCGCCGGCGTCGACGAGGTCGGTGTCGGCCTCGCCGTAGATCACGTCGTTGCCGTTGCCGCCGTAGACGGTGTCGCCGTAGATGTAACCACCCGAGGTGTACTCGCCCGCGCCGCCGTAGATCACGTCGTTGCCGTCATCGCCGGAGAGGACGTCGACGTGGGTGCCACCGGAGAGGAAGTCGTTGCCGGGACCGGCACGGAAGCTGTCCAGACCCGCCGCGCCGTAGAGCTTGTCGACGCCCGAGCCGCCCCAGATCGAGTCGTTGCCCGCGCCGGCGGAGACGTAGTCGTCGCCGGCCTCGGCGATCAGCTTGTCGTTGCCGCCGTTGCCATAGATCTTGTCGTTGCCGGTGTCGCCCTGCAGTTCCTCGCTGGCGTTGCCGCCGACCAGGGTGTCGTTTCCGGTGCCGGCGTCGACCAGCAGGTAGACGTTGGTGTAGTTGCGCACGAAGTCGTTCTTGTCGCCGAGCGCGACGCTCAGCTTGGTGGTCTTCGCCGAGGTGGTGCAGCGGACCTTCTTCGAGCTGACCTTCTTGCAGCCCTTACCGGCCTGGATGGCGACCTTGTCGGTGATCGTCACGGTGCGACCGGAGATGGTCAGCTTCACCGAGTTCGACTTACCCATGAGGGCCCGGAACTGGACCGTCTTGGTGCCGACGACCTTTGCCAGCCCGGCCGAGGCCGCCTGAGCCGGGGTCGCGAAGAGAGCGGTGGTGGCGATCGCGATGGCGGTGGCGCCAACTGCGGCCAGGGTCTTGCGGTTGATCAGAGACATCGAGAGAAACTCCCCGTTTGAGAGCGGGCGGAAGCCGTCCACGGAGCAATGATCGTAGAACGATACCGTTTCGACCGCTTCCCCAGGGTCAGTGACGCATGTCACTTCGTAACTGTCAGCAACCGAGCACGGCGCCGACTCGCCTGCCGCGCGGGCGCATCGTGACCCGGACCCGGTCCACGCCCGCCGACTCGCGGATCGCCGGAATCGGCGCGCAGTCGAAGTCTCGTCCCACCGTGGTGAGATGAAGAGACTCGTACGCTTCCAGCCGCACCCCGTCGACAGCCGGCAGCCCGCCGAGCGCCTCCCGCACCGCCGCCCGCTGTTCGGCGCTCGCGTCCGGCACCATGTACACCGCGACGGTGAACTCGCGCTCCGGCATGTGCCGCCAACCGGAGAAGTACATGACCCCGGTGGCCGACACCGCTCCGAGGATCAGCGTGACCGCGGCCACCGTCAATAGCAGCAACCAGCGCCGATTCCGTTCCACAGTGAGCACGTCCCCGTCGGTCATGAAGCGAGAAGCTATATCAGTGCGTCGGCATACCGTTGTCCACAGGCCTGTGCACAGGCCTTGTACGGCTCAGCCCGGTCCTCCACAGTGTTATCGGGATCGGTCAACTCGGACGCGAGGAGGCGTCGTCGTGCAGACTTTCACGAACGATGCGGAGCAGGCGGCCTACACCCTGGCTGAGGCGCTCAGCGAGAAGGCGCTGTCCTGCATGAAGAACGCGGAGGAGGCGGCCGAGGCGTTCCGTGCCGGGAAGATGGCGATGCGACGCCAGTTCAAGGCGCGTGGCCTGTCCGAGGCGGAGGCCGACATCCGCTGGTCCGGCACCTCACAGGCGGCCCGCGCGATCGCCGACAACAGTTTCTTCATGTCACAGGCGTCGATGTACAACAATGCCGCCGCCGCGCAGTATGCGAAGGCTCTCTACCTCAAGGCGAAGTGACGCCGGTGACCTCGGCGCCGCCCAGGTGGGCGGTCTGCCCGGCCTGATAACCGTGGAGGAGGCCGCTGCCGCGCAGCCGCCGGGGCCGCATCCGGGCCAGTTCGGGGTAGGCCTCGTCCCGCCGGCGCTCGACCAGGTCGGTCCGGTCGACGAGCACGATCGCGGCGCCGGGCGTCTCGGCGGCCGCGGACCGTTCGGCCGCCCACAGCCGCCCGCTGATCGCCTGGGTGTAACCGGCCATCCAGGATCTGCGGTAGGCCGCCGCGTGCTCGCCCGCCGGGACCGGGCTGGCGGCGAGACCGTGCGCCGCCTGCACGAGCAGGGAGGTGAAGAGCAGCTCGACCCGCTCCAGGTCGGCCGCGTGCCCGAAGAGGTGGCTGCGGGCCAGGCCGCGCCGCTCCAGGTGGACCACCCGGCAGCGCATCGGGGCGGCCACCGCGGCGAGCAGTCCGGCCTTGTCCCGCGCATAGGGCGGGTCGACGGTGACGACCCGGTCGCCCACCGGGTCCGCCGCCGGATCGCCGGCGGCGAGCATCGCCTGGTCGACGCCGTGCTTGGCGATCAGCTCGGCGGCCTTCTCGGTGAACGCCTCGGCTTCGCCGGGCGTACAGGCCGGATCCTCGGCCATGGCGAGCAGTTTGCGCACGCGGGCCAGCAGGGCTTCAGACATGAGGGGTACGCGAAACGCCGTTCACGCGGCCCGATGGCGCAGTGTCGCGACCGTGGACCCGGCGAGCGCGAGCAGGCAGTCCGGCAGTGTCCCGTCGGCGATCGCCGCCCCGAAGAGCGCCTCGCCGGTCGGGAAGTCGGCGTTCACATACGCGCTGACGAACCGTGCCACCCATCGCTTGTCGTATCGGGCATCGTCGATCCCGGGGAATTCGAGGCTCCACGCGCCACGTCCCGGGACCTGCCCGACCATGGTCGCCGCGAGGCACCAGGCGACGTCCCAGGCGCCGACGACGCCGTCCCGGTCGACGACCGCGTCGAACGTGTCGGCCACAGCCGTGCTGTCGCCGCTGAGCGCACACTGCAGAACCTGCGCGGCGTCGTCGAATGCGTGCTGTGGAACTTCGGTCACGTCAGAAAAGGTACGTCGGACCGTCAAGGAACGCACGGCGACGAGGTGATTCAGGCACCTCGGAGGAGGCAGGTGATCCGGGCCGTGCAGACCCGGTCGCCGGCCTCGTCGGTGAGCACCACCTCGTAGGTCGCGACGGCCCGGCCCCGATGGACCGGAACGGCCACGCCGGTGACCAGCCCGGATCGGGCCGCCTTGTGGTGGGTGGCGTTGATGTCGACGCCGACGGCGAACGGCCGGTCCACGGTCTGCCCGTGCAGCACCGCACCGACCGAGCCGAGCGTCTCGGCGAGCACGCAGGAGGCGCCGCCGTGCAACAGACCGTACGGCTGGGTGTTGCCCTCGACGGGCATGATGCCTACGACCCGTTCCGCGGTGGCCTCGGTGATCTCGATGCCCATCCGTTCCGCGAGCGCACCGCCGCCACCGCTGGTGAACAGGTGTTGCTTGCCGTCCTCAGCGATATCCACGTCGGCGTACGTTACGCCCGTCGCGGGTCGGGACCAGCGACAACCGTCACAGGACCGGGGACTGATCGATTGATCCGATGGGTACTGACCGGTCGTGACGGCCGGCCCATCGGCCGACGAGAGGAGCGCCATGACCGACTGCACCGAGCGGCACCTGGCCGCGAATGACAACGGCCTCACAGGCGAGGGCCGGGAGG